>ONLM01000105.1 GCA_900318695.1 uncultured Eubacteriales bacterium
AATACAGACGGGAGAGAAGACATATGGAAACCGTTTGCGGGGAGACACATTATGAGGGGCCGAATAAATCGATGTGGATTGTTTTGGTCAAGCCTATTGATTTGTTTGTGGATCATTCTGTTTAGGGAAACGTATGGATATGCATACGTACTTTCCGGAACAGATGGGGAGAACGGATTCCGAAGACGACTTCCAAAGGCAGAAATGGGAGCAGTGGTGCCTGTCGATACAGAGCAAAGGGGAGAGGTATTTGTACCGGTAAGGGATGGAGATGGTTTGATGGGTATAGGTATGAATGGAACGAATCATAGAATCCATCTGGAAGCTTTATGGGAAGACCGGGGAATAAAATATCTGGTTTTACCTATAAAAAAGAATTTATCTGAACCGGAATATTGCAGACGATATGGATTATCGGACGGATCGCTGCCAGAGGGAATGCAGTATGGAGGAAATATATGTTTAAGTGAACCGGACGGGTTTGAAAGTTATCTGTGGGAGTCTTTTGATGCAGAAAACAATACATTGGTAGAAATCGGCAGTACATCGCAGGACGTAGCGAAGCGATGTATAGAAATTTCTGCTCCGGAAAGGGATACGAAGTATCACTGTTGGACGACCGTTACGAACCGACATGGAGAGGTGCTTCGATATTGTCTTGGTGAGAGCTATTCAGTGCATATCGTAAGACTTCCGATGATTTCCGGTATACAAATACACAATGTGTGAAATAAGAAAGGTATATAGAGAAATGCTGCAGAAGCATAAAAGAAAAATTAAAAGAGTTCTGACCGGCGGTGTCACATACCTTATGATGGCAGGACAGGGATTCGCTGCAGAAAGTACGGCGTATATTGTACCGGAGAATATGAGAATGGAAATACGTTTTTGTGGAGAGAATACGGCGATTCGACCAGAATATGGATGGAGTATGTGGTTGAATGACCGGGTTCTTCTGGCGGATCATGTGGGAGAAAAGATCCGCCAAGGGCATTTTTATATTCAGGAAACAGTCAGTAATAAGAATTTTGTGAACTATCGGAGTAATAAAGAGGTACAGTGGAAATATCTTAATACGGCGAAATTTAGTGAAGACAATACAATTTCCATAGCGCCTGTTCCAGCCAAAAGAACTGATTTGGGAAATACAATTCAGTATAAAGATGAGGTATTAATCGCGCGAAACGGATATGTGTTACGATCGGATCTCATTCCGAGAGAATACCATATGTCGGCAAGTTTTATCGATCCTCAGGGAGTTCATCATGAAATGATGGATCAAAGTGTACGGTTTCGATACCGCAATTCACGTTATAGGGTTTGGTTTGATTATCATTATCCGGACGAAAGTAATTATGAGGGGGATAAGGTCGGAAGCTTTGTGGAGAACCTTACTTATTTGAGTCTTCCAAGACTTGAACTGACGGATACCGGGAAAGATGAAAACGCGCGATTTCATACATTGGGATGGAAAATCAGAGCTTCACCGGAAGATGTCAGCCGGGAAACGGTGACGGGAGGAGAAAATTTTATAACATATTCTGGATTAGAGCTTTTGGGGGAATCCAAACATCAGCAAAAAACAGCAAGTGGAAATCTGAAGTCGCTGCTGATTCGTGCGGAGCTTGAGGCCGCCATGGAAGAAGAAAATATGGATATGCTTATGCAGGAAACCGAGAAGCATTCAGAGTATGATATGGAAAAAGACAGAAAGTCTGATAACGGAATGCATGCGGACATGAAGTCGGAAGAGGAAAAAAAGAAAAAAGAAATCGCTACGAGATCCGAAGTCCAAAATGAAGAGCAATGTGCTATACTTGAGGGCAATGAATCATAGGCAGCAGGCTTTTGCAGAAAGGATTAATGATGGAAGGGAATTACGCGGTAGGTGATGTTATTACCACCAAAAAACAGCATCCCTGTGGCTCAAACGAATGGAAGATTTTGCGTGTCGGAGCGGAATTCCGCATTAAATGTCTTGGGTGTGGGCACCAGCTTATGCTTCCAAGGAGTAAGGTGATCGCAATGATCCGAAAAAAGTCAAATGAGTCGGAAAGCCATAAATCAGATCAAGAAACCATGGTCAAAACAGAAATAAAAAAATAATGAAATGAATTAAGGAAAAATATTCATTTCGGATTTATAAAAAAGAAACAAAATATAGCAACAAAAACAATAAAAAACAAATTGAAAATGCTTGCAATTACTCAGTTGTTCTGTTAAAATCTCTATCCGTAAATTAAATTCCTTGCTTCTGCGCAGTTGCAGAGGCCAGAGACCAAAAGGAGGTAAAGACATGAACAAATATGAATTATGTGTTGTTCTGAGTGCGAAGCTCGAAGATGACGAGAGAACAGCTGCTATCGAGAAGATCGAGGGTTATATCACCCGTTTCGGTGGTACTGTAGGTGAGAACATCCAGGAGTGGGGCAAGAAGAGACTTGCATATGAGATTCAGCATATGAAGGAAGGCTTCTATTATTTCATCCCATTCACAGGTGATTCCAATACTCCGAATGAGCTTGAGAGCCACATTCGCATTATGGAACCAGTATTAAGATATCTTGTTGTTAAGCCGGAAGCTGAGACTACAGCACCAGTAGCTGAAGAAGCTGCACCAGCTGAAGAGAAGGCTGAGTAATTATCGAGCGGAAAGCGAGAATTAACAATGAACAAAGTTATCCTAATGGGTAGATTAACCAGAGATCCTGACATCCGCTATACACAGGGTGAGAACAGCATGGCAATCGCAAGATATACTATTGCTGTAGATCGCAGAGTTCGTAGAGCTGAAGGTGGAAACAATGAGCAGTCTGCAGACTTTATCGGATGCGTTGCATTTGGTCGTTCTGCTGAATTCGCAGAGAAGTATCTGCATCAGGGCACGAAGATCTGTGTAGAAGGAAGAATTCAAACCGGAAGCTATACAAACAAGGATGGCCAAAAGGTTTACACAACGGATGTTGTTGTAGAAAATCAGGAATTCGCAGAGAGCAAGAATGCGGCAGCCAGCAATGGTGGTAGCTACAATGCCGGAAGAAGCTACGGTAGCTCCGGTGCCTCTAATGAAGGCAGCTCAATCGGCGATGGTTTTATGAATATACCTGATGGGGTAGAGGACGAGGGTCTTCCGTTTAACTAAGTTGGAAGCAAGCCCTTGTGTATTTTACAAGGAGGAAAAAACCATGGCATTTCAGAAGTCAGATAAAAGTGGCTCAAGACCTAGAAGAGCCGGCGGTTTCCGCAGCAGAAGAAAAGTTTGCGTATTCTGCAGCGAGAAGGCTAAGGACATCGATTATAAGGATGTTGCTACATTAAGAAAGTATATCTCCGAGAGAGGTAAGATTCTTCCTAGAAGAATTACTGGTACATGCGCAAAGCATCAGAGAGCTATTACTCTTGCAGTTAAGAGAGCAAGACACGTAGCACTTCTTCCATTCCAGGTAGATTAATATAGTGCAATGAAAGCCACGGTGGTATCACCGTGGCTTTTTTGTAATAACAGGGACTTAGAACGGTATTACAACATAAAGCTTTTTTGAAATACCTATATATGGTATAATCTTTCCCAAAGTGTTAACAGTTTTGGAGAGTAATCATGAACAATAAAAAGTCAAATGGATTACTGGAAGTGTATCTCCGTTGGCCGATTTTGCTGACAGCATTACTTCTTTTTATGGAAGTGGCAGTGGCTTTTTTTGCCCCGGAGGCACTGGGTTTGGTGCTCTGTTTTGTGTTGATCTATATTGCCGTATCCTGTTGGCTCTATTTTTCTCAGAAAAAAGGACTTTTGGGAGCCTTGGAGAGATTCTCCTTTGGGGCAAGTGAGGTCAATACTGCCCTATTTGCTGAAATGCCAACACCATATTGCATTGTAGATGGTGATGGTAATGTATTATGGGCAAATAAAAAATTTCATGAAATAACCAATGGAGATCCTGCTGCGGCCGGAAATCTTATTCAGATGTTTCCAAATATTGAAAAGGAGCATTTGACAAGAGAAGGCATTACCTTGGAAATTCATTCGGATTATCAGGATAAGCAGTATGTTATTGATTTAAGAAGAACCACGGTATCTTCAGAAGATGGAGAAGAACTTCATCTTTTAGATTCCGACGTTAAAATCACGGCAGCATATATTCGTGACGAGACGGAAGAAGCCAGCCTTCGAAAGGCATTAAGTGATGAGCATATTGTTATTGGATTAATTTATATCGATAACTATGAGGAAGTACTGGATCAGATCGAAGAAGTTCGGCGGTCGCTTCTGACGGCGCTCATCGATCGTAAAATCAATCGTTATGTATCAACCGTAAGCGGATTGACACGTAAGATAGAGAAGGATAAGTACTTCTTTATCATGAAGGAGCAGTTCCTTAATAAAATGCTCGACGATCGTTTCTCGATTCTGGAGGAAGTAAAGCAGGTAAATATCGGTAATGAACTCGCAATCACGCTGAGCATCGGCGTTGGTTGCGGCGCAGATACATATGCATCAAACTATGATTTTGCCCGTACTTCTATCGATATGGCGCTGGGACGTGGCGGCGACCAGGCTGTAGTAAAGAATAATGAGAAACTTACATATTTTGGCGGTAAGGCGCAGACCCAGGAAAAGTCAACCAGAGTTAAGGCTCGTGTAAAGGCACAGGCTTTTCAGGAACTTCTGGAAAGTAAGGACAAGGTTCTTATTATGGGACATGCCAACAGTGACGTGGATTGTCTGGGAGCATCCGCCGGTGTATATCGTATGGCTACATCGCTTGGCAAGAGAGCATACATTGTGGAAAATACCATTACAGCGACCATTCTTCCTTTAAAGGAACGGTTTCTTCACAATGATGACTATCCGGAAGATATGTTTGTAACCGGTACCGAAGCGTTGGATATGGTAGACGATGGTACTGTGCTCGTTGTCGTAGATTGCAACCGCCCTTCGATTGTAGATGAACCGGAGCTTTTGAAAAAGTGTAAGACGATTGTGGTGTTTGACCATCATCGTGTGTCGTCAGAAACTATTCCGGGCGCGGTATTGAGCTACTGCGAACCGTATGCTTCCAGTGCATGTGAAATGATTGCGGAAATGATGCAATATATCGGTGACGGCATTCGTGTAAAAGGTCCGGAAGCCGACGCGATGTATGGCGGTATTGTTATTGATTCTCAGGAATTTACAAATCAGACAGGTGTACGTACCTTTGAGGCTGCGGCATATCTTAAGCGCTGTGGCGCAGATATTACGCGGGTTCGTAAGATCTTTCGT
>ONLM01000149.1 GCA_900318695.1 uncultured Eubacteriales bacterium
CGTCCGGATCGTAAACATTGTGCCGGAGGGATTTTCGGTTAAGGAAATGGTCACTTCCACAGAGGAACTTACGGATATTACCACCGGTGAGCTCATTGTCAATTTCTTTACCAAACCGGATTTTTCGGAGCTTCTGTCCCGGCGTGCCATGCTGCCGCTTATTGTGGCTGCTATTATTTTTGGCTTTGGCGTACAAATGGCAGGTGGTAAAAAGACAATGACGGCCAGGGGACTGGCTGATCTTTCCAACTGCATTATGAAGACCATTAAGATCATTTCGTATTATGCACCGATCGGCTTCTTTGGCTTCTTTGCAAATCTTGCGGCTACCTATGGTCCGGATCTGATGGGTGGCTATGCAAAGACCTTAATCGTATATTATGTGGTTTGTGTTGCATATATGCTGGTATTTTTCCCATTGTATGCTCGTTTTGGCGGCGGAAAGAATGGCGTGCGCGTCATGTGGAAGCATCTGCTGAAGCCGGCAGCGGTTTCCTTTGGAACCTGTTCTTCGGTAGCAACCATTCCGACCAATGTGGAAGCGGCGCGGGAAAGCGGCGTTTCGCAGGAGGTTTCGGACATTGTTCTTCCAATGGGCGCGACCATGCATATGGATGGCTCGGCTATGGGTGCCATTGTAAAGGTAGCGTTTCTGTTTGGTATTTCCGGTATGGACTTCACCAGTGGGAAAGCCATTCTTGCCATTGTCATTGCCGTATTTTCATCGGTAGCCATGTCCGGCATTCCGGGTGGCGGCGGCGTAGGTGAGCTGGTGCTTTGCTCTTTCTTCTTTAATAACAGCCCGGAGCAGATGACAATTGCGTATACATTGGCACTGGCCATCGGTAATCTTATCGATCCGCCGGCAACTATGGTCAATGCCAGCGGCGATTATGTGGCTACATTCATTGTTTCCCGGTTCATCCATGGAAAGAACTGGATGGAAAAATCCATGGAAGAATTAAAGGAAGAAATCGCCTGAGAGAGACGTATGGCAGAGCATGGAAAGAGCCGCATGAAGTCACACAAAATATTTGATATTTCCATCATAAATGCTATAATCTTTGTGAAATACGTAACAAGCTGGCATCCGTACGGGTGCAGTTCATACAGAAGGTTAAATAGATGGGAATATCTGAGTTTTCCGGTGTGCATACATGCGGTGAACATAAGACTCAGGTCCCGGTAGATTGAGGAGAAAACTATGCTTAAATGGGAGAATCTGGATCAGCTGCCTGCATTTCAGGAGCTGAAGAACGAAAAGCACGTTGACCTTGCAGAGGTAATGACCGGGGCAGCAGGCGCTGACCGTGTAAAGTCTATGAGTGTACCTATGGCAGAGGGTCTTGCATATAACTATGCAGCGAAGGAAGTGGATGAAAGCGTTCTTGCAAAGCTTGTAAAGCTTGCAGAGGAGGCACAGCTCTCCGAGAAGTTTGAGGAGCTTTACAATGGCGCTGTAGTGAATACCGGAGAGAAACGTCTGGTTCTTCATCAGCTTACCAGAGGTCAGCTTGGCAAGGCGGTAGAAGCCGATGGTACAGACAAGAGAGCATTTTATAAGAAGCAGCAGGATCGTATTGCCGAGTTTGCAAATAAGGTTCATGCGGGCGAGATCGTGAATGCAGCCGGGGAGAAGTTCACCACGGTAGTACAAATCGGCATTGGCGGTTCCGACCTCGGTCCTAGAGCGATGTATCTCGCACTGGAAAACTGGGCCAGAAAGCATGGCTGCTTCAAGATGGAAGCACACTTTATTTCCAATGTAGATCCGGACGATGCATCCGCTGTTCTGCAGGGAATTGATGTTGCACATTCTATTTTCGTTCTTGTTTCCAAGTCCGGTACCACTCTGGAGACCCTGACCAATGAGTCCTTTGTAAAGGATGCGCTTAAGAAGGCAGGTCTTGATCCGGCAAAGCATATGATTGCTGTCACCAGCGAGACGTCTCCTCTGGCAAAGAGTGCGGACTATCTTGCTGCATTCTATATGGATGATTATATCGGCGGTCGTTATTCCAGCACTTCCGCAGTAGGCGGCGCTGTTTTGAGCCTCGCATTCGGTCCGGATGTTTTTGCCGCTTTCCTGGATGGTGCACACAAGGCCGATGAGACTGCTCTGGAGAAGGATCCTCTTAAGAATCCGGCTATGCTGGATGCACTGATCGGCGTATATGAGCGCAACGTTCTGGGCTATCCATGTACAGCAGTTCTTCCATACAGCCAGGCGCTGAGCCGTTTCCCGGCACATCTTCAGCAGCTTGATATGGAATCAAATGGTAAGTCTGTAAATCGATTTGGTGAGCCGGTGAATTATGTGACCGGATCCATCATTTTCGGTGAGCCGGGTACCAATGGTCAGCATTCCTTCTATCAGCTTCTTCATCAGGGTACAACCATTGTTCCGCTTCAGTTCATTGCATTCCGCAAGAGCCAGATCGAGAATGATGTCGACATTCAGGGAAGTACCAGTCAGCAGAAGCTTTGTGCCAATGTAGCTGCGCAGATTGTGGCATTTGCCTGCGGCAAGAAGGATGAGAACAGAAATAAGAATTTCGAAGGTCATCGTCCATCCAGCATCATCATTGGCGATCAGCTTACACCGGAGACACTTGGTGCACTGCTTGCACACTATGAGAATAAGGTTATGTTCCAGGGCTTCCTTTGGAATGTAAACAGTTTCGATCAGGAAGGTGTTCAGCTCGGAAAGGTTCTGGCAAAGCGTGTACTTGCACATGAGACCGAGGGTGCCCTGGCTGTTTACAGCGAGCTTCTGAATATTTGATCATAACTTTTTAACCATAATTTTCAAATTCAAAAAATCAGTCTGGTTTCGACCGGGCTGATTTTTTTGTGTTTCAAAGTGTGGCAGTTCCCGAAGAAATGCTCTGGTAAATTTGGCAACCAAAAAAACGCTGGCAAAAAATTAGATTGTGCGCTATTATATTGAAACGAGCAGTATTGCATGCGTGCCGCGCTATGGGCACGATGCCGGAGAAATATATAAAGAAAGGGCGGCTTTTGAAAAAATATAGAAATTATGGATATGCACTGATTCTTCCGTTGCTATTGTTTCTTGTCATGCAGATTCCCGATTCCGGAATTGCCGGAAAAACGACCGGACAGATTTTACAGAGTACCGAAACGGAGGGCGGGAAGGGAGAAGCTTATATTGTGGGAGAGACGGAGTCGGAAAAGAGCGAGAGCGGGAAAGGCGGCATCAGCGCAACGGAAAAGCTGAAACTTCAGGAACCCAGATTATTTGATATAAGGCACATGGAGGATGCCGACTTCCGTGCGGTCATAGTTTCCGATCTTCATTACAGTGATCATATGGTTGCGGCAATTTCGGCGTTGGCACCGATGCAGAATCGGATCGAGGCCATCCTTCAGACGTTCCTGAGCGAGGTGATTGATCTCCGTCCGGATGTCCTGATCATTTGCGGGGATAATACAAACAGTGGGGACGATGGTTCGCAAAAAAAGCTTGCAGAGATTCTACGCCGGGTTCAGGATGCCGGTATTCCGGTGGTTATGGTGAGCGGAAATCATGACTATACAAAGAACACAAAATCGCAATATGAGAAGAATTTTTCCGGTATCCTTTTTCCAAAGCTGCAGGAAGGGGAGAGCTACATTGTGGCGCGGGACCGGGAGTCTTTGAGCTATGCGGCGGTGATCAAGGACTATCGCCTTCTTGCAATGGACGATACCTATGCGGGCGATGGCATTGGCGGAAAATATGCGGAAAGTACGATGCAATGGCTGGAAAATCAGCTCGAAACGGCAGAGACGCTAAAACAGAGAGTGATCTTCATTACCCACCACAATCTGTTGCCGAACGGCAGTACGGCAGACTCTCCTGGATATCGGGTGGAAAATCCGGAGCTGCTTCCTATGCTGAAAAACCATGGGGTAAAGCTGGGATTGACCGGGCACCGGCATTCGCAGGAAATAGTAGAGGGATATGGGATGCATGAGATTGTGAGTGCATTCCCACAGTCGTATCCGTTTTATTTCGGCGTTCTTAAAGTGACGGGGCAAAGCGCGTTATATGAGGCACAGAGTATTGACTTTGAACGATACGGGAAGCCGTATAAAGCGCGAATGGTGCCGGAGGAGTATGAGAAGGCGTTTCGGGAGGCTATGGGCGGAGAGTCGGTAGCGGATTATCTTTTGAAATCGCAGGGATTGCAGGGAGAGGAGTTTGCGGGTGCGCAAAATCTGGTTAACCGTTTTATGGATTATTACAGCCGCGGTATCCTTGCCGAACATATAGAGGAAATTCTGGCCGATCCGTATTATCCGCTGACCGAGCGTGCGCTTCGAGATTCCAATTACGGTCCGTGGATGACGTACGTTCTGCAGAATTTGACAACCATATCGGATCGGCTGGCTTTTTCATTTTAAGTTTGTATTTTTGATTAATATATGGTACGATACTAACTCCATATGGGTATGTATCTCTTCAACCGGGACATGCAGTTCCGGTTGTTTTTTATGTACCGAAATGATGAATGGAACGTGTTTTTGGGAGGCTGGCGGAATGCCGAAGACCTTTTGAAAAGACCTGGAACGTGATGAGCAGCTGTGTATGCTGCAGTAGAAGAGAAAGAAAACTAAATATGACATTTAAAGAATTATCCTTAAAGAAAGAAATTCAGAGCGCGATTAAGAAGGCCGGCTATGTTGAGCCGTCACCGATTCAGGAGAAGGCGATTCCGGTCGTTTTATCCGGCCGGGATTTGATTGCATGTGCACAGACCGGAACAGGAAAGACCGCCGCATTTGCATTGCCGATTTTAAATCAGCTTCCGAAGCTGGAAGTGCCGGTGATTCGTGCCTTGATTCTCACACCGACACGTGAGCTGGCAATTCAGATTTTTGAAAATTTCAAAATGTACGGCCGCTATTTAAAGCTGAAATCAGCCTGCATCTATGGTGGTGCCAAGGCCGGCCCACAGATACTTCATCTCAGCCGTGGTGCCGATATCCTTATTGCGACTCCGGGCCGGCTTATGGATTTTATGGGGGAAGGAATCGTTGATCTTTCGGATATCGAGACTTTTGTTCTTGATGAAGCCGACCGTATGCTGGATATGGGCTTTGTCAATGATGTACGCCGCATTGCAAAAAGCCTTCCGGAGAAGCATCAAACCGTAATGTTTTCTGCCACTATGCCGGCGGAAATCGAGAAGCTGGCGCAGGAACTGCTGGTGGATCCGGCATCAGTACAGGTAAATCCGACATCAAGTCCGGCCGATACGGTGGAGCAGCATATTGTATTCCTTAATCGGGATGATAAGGTTGCGGTGCTTGCCGGTATGTTAAAGGAAGAGAATGTAAAGAAGTCGATTGTGTTCACTCGTACCAAATACGGTGCCGATAAACTGGTAAAGCGTCTTGCCAAGGAAGGAATCGAATCCTATGCGATCCATGGAAATAAAACCATGGGACAGCGTAAAAATGCTTTGGAACGTTTCAAATCCGGCAATACCAAGGTTCTGGTAGCAACGGATGTTGCTTCCCGAGGAATTGATGTCGAGAAGGTTACACACGTATTTAACTTTGAACTTCCGGATGAAGCGGAGTCCTACATTCACCGTATCGGCCGTTCCGGTCGTGCCGGTCAGTCCGGTGTGGCTATTTCGCTTTGCAGCCCGGACGAAATGGATCTTCTTTTTGCGGTTGAAAAGATCATGGATCGTAAAATAGAGGAATTGAAGACGGAATATACCATTGAAGTGGAACGAACCAATGGACGTTCGGGTCGGAACGGAAAGCCGCATAAAACTTCCCGTCGCCGGACGGATCGCCGGAAGCCGGAAATGCAAAACAATCACCGTGAATATGCAGAGGGACAGGAGAGCACGGAGAGGACAGAGAAACGCCGCCGGAATCGTCATCCGGAAGCGGAGCATGAAAATGACCGGAACCATGAGAATCGTGCCCATGAGAACCGGAGTCACGAGGACCGGAACCATGAGAATCGTACACGTGAGAACCGGAAGTATGAGAAGCGCACACATGAAGAACGAAACCGGGAAGACCGGAATCGTGCGGATCGTAGTCGCGGAGAACGTCGTGAGCGGGCCAAGGGAAAACATCCGGATGCGGAGAAAGAAAAGAAAAGCAAAAATCCGCTGAGCTTTGGCGGTTACGGAGGCATGCGTCTCGACAGCAGCTTCGGCAGCTTCCGCTTTAACAATCGTCCGAGACGTCGCCAGGATGATCGTGCAGGTCGGAACCCTTCATAATGACACCCTTGCCGAATTTTGACTGCAATGCTTTTGTCATGGCATGAAGCTTTATATTTTTTTCAGAGACTGCCTTTAAACGGGCGGTCTCTTTTTGTATAGCAGGCGCTTCCGCCAGAAATTGTTCCAGGGTCATCTGCCGGTATTCACCATGGTCGAGATTGCCGGCACTGATACACATAAGGCGAACCTTCAGACCTTTGGCAAACAGACAGTCAGGCGGAAGTTCCGGGCCAATGTTTTGCGGTCCGGCACTTCCATTACCATAATGCACAGCCGGTTTTCGATAGTCAGCGCCGCGAAGAAGCTCCGTCATGAGTTCCTGTGCAATGGAAAAGATCTTTTCTTCATCCTGTGTGGAGTCCGGAAGGCTTCGCTGTATGGAACGACGTTTAAAGTCATCACATTTTACGGTAAATCCGATGGTTCCTGCATAGTATCCATGCTTTTTCAGCCGTCCTGCAACCTTGTGTGCAAGATGATGAAGAAGCTGTATGCCGGCGGTATCCAGACTTCGGTTATCGATGTCTTCCGGTGTAGTGATCTCGTTGCTGACTGATTTGCTGTCTTCCCGTTCTTCAGAAACGATGTTACTGGAAATTCCGTTTGCCGCTTCGTGAATGTAGTTTCCGCTGTTTGGTCCCAAAGCGGCGCAGAGGAGGGAAACTTCCATTTGTGCCGCGTCTCCGATCGTATGAATTCCGATGCGGCGAAGCTTTTCCGCGGTCTTGTTTCCGCAGCCATAAAGATCCCCGATATCGAGAGGCCACATTTTTATGCGGATTTCTTCCGGAAAAAGTGTATGAACCTTATTCGGCTTTTCAAAGTCGGAAGCCATTTTGGCCAGCAGTTTGTTGGTGGAAATGCCGATGTTCACGGTGAAACCGAGGGTTTCATAAATTTCATCTTTTAAGGCATGCGCCGCCCGGATCGGATCCGGCACATCGCTCATATCGAGGAAAGCCTCATCAATCGAGAGCTGTTGTACGGAATTTGCATGGGCGTGTAATATGCGGATGAATGCAGCGGAATACTCGCGATAGCACTCGTGATCTCCTTTGATCAGGACAAGCTGCGGGCAGAGTTCCAGAGCCTGTACGACCGGCATCGCCGTTTTAATGCCGTATTTTTTGGCCGGAATGGAGCGGGCGGTAATGATTCCGTGCCGGGTTTTTATATCACCGCCCACTGCAGAAGGAATCGTGCGGAGATCCACGGATCCCGGCTGCTCCTTTAGACGTTTTACCGCACTCCAGCTTAAAAAAGCCGAGTTCACATCGACATGAAAAATGATATGATTCTGCAAATCTCCTGCCTCCTTTCTGCCTTTTCCCTGGATATCGTTTTGGAACATGCACTTGTAATGTGCGGCATGTACACATTCGTGTGTAGTGTGCAGAGAAATCCTTATAAATATAGTATAACAAATGTTCTTTAAAATGCCATATAAAAAGATACACATGTTTGTCTGTATTTTTGCGATGGCAATCATAGTTGTCGTGAAAAATCAATTTAGCAGAACTTTTTTGAAAATGAAATGACGGAAGTAAGGAAAGGAAAGAATGGAACCGAAAAGGTCTGCAATTGTAGAAGAATTCGATTTTTTGAAATCAGAAAACGCAGAATTCTGAAGGAATTGATCGCAAGAAAAGGGATAAAATGTAAATCAGGTCAAAATTATGACAGAACGCTATAATTAAAATAAAGAACGCTATAAACAATAATTATTGTAGCGAGGCAGAAAAACTCATTTTCTTTTTTGGTACAGGGCTGTATAATAATTTCTGAATTATTACGTTAGTTGGTGTTTGAAACGTTTTCAAGCCAACAAAAAATGCGAAAAACTGATTTTATGAAGGATTTTTTCGGAAAACGTAGCCATTTTTATGGCTTCGGAGCTTGAATTTTTCGAAAATTCGGCAAAATCATAGAATTGTGTAGTTTTTTCAGAGATGAGGAAAAGCGGACTATGTCAAGATTGGTTATAGAGGGAAATACCGTTAGAGTCATTGACCGCCCGGAGGTGGAAGAACCGAAAACCATCCGTCTTAAATCCAAGGGGAAAGATGGCCGAAAGCTGATTCGGTTTTACCGTGCTGCCGAGAATGGACATCTGATTATGGATGTGCAGGTTGACCACCGGAAGATAGCGCCAATCATTGAGGAAATGTCACAGCGGGCGAAGGATCGTGTCTGCACGATGCTGTTTCTGCTTTCCGTTCTGATGCTGGTGCTCTCCAGCTGTCACTACCTCAGTCTGACCAATGCGATTTCTATGCATGATAAAACGATCAGCCGTAAGGAGCAGCAGCTTGCACAGCTTCATCTCGTGAATGAAAATCTGCAGCATGAAATCAACGCAGCCCTTGATCTCAACAGTCTGTATCAGGTTGCAACCGAGGAGCTTGGTATGGTTCCGGCGGGAGAAAACGATGTGATAACATATCGTGCGCGTTCTTCCGGATACATTCGCCAGTATGACAATGTTCCGGTTCAGAAAAAGAGTACGCCGGTCGTACAGGCACTGCATTTCCTTCATTTAGATTAAAAGTTAATTCTTCACCATTATTCTCTTTATCAATGAAAAGACCTTGGTCTGGCATTCCCTAGTGTGCCGGATCAGGGTCTTTCATTTTATTCCGCGAGATTCGCTTTCACGTTCCCATCCATCGCTTCCAATTTTTTAGGCTTTATTTTTCCGGTTAAGTGTGTTACTATTTGCAATGTTACGCCATGTAAAGACACATGTCCGCACGGCACGAACACGCAAAAAGATTTGTTTACGAACTTCTTAATAATAGGAAGAAAACGCATATACGATACTGGAGCTACATAGAGGAAAGACAGAAAGAAACAGGGGAAGTGCTGTTTTTTTGGTGGTGAAGGATCGGATTATGAAAGGGGTATTATGCAATTATTAAAAAACATTGCTGCTTATTATAATGGGAAAAGTCTGATTCTCCGCATTGTGACGGGGCTTTTGATCGGTGCGGTCTTGGGAGCACTGGTGCCGGGAGCAGTCTGGATCGGAACGCTGGGGGATCTCTTTGTCGGCGCGTTAAAGGCCATTGCCCCGGTCCTTGTATTTGTGCTGGTCATCGCTGCTTTATCAAAGGGCGGCAGTAAGCTGGATCATCGTTTCGGACTGGTGCTGTTTCTGTATCTTGCAAGCACCTTTTTGGCTGCCGCACTTTCTGTTTTTACCAGTATGATTTTTCCGCAGAAAGTCCTTTTGAAAGATATGGCACAGGCGGATACCGTACCGACCGGCATTTATGAAGTTTTTCATAATCTCATGCTGAATATGGTGACCAATCCGGTGGATGCAATTGCAAAAGGCAACTACATTGGCATACTTACATGGGCAGTCATCCTCGGCCTTTGCTTTAAGTCTGTTGCCAATGATACCACAAAGCAGCTGCTGCAGGATGTTTCGGATGCGGTTTCTATGGCAGTACGGTCCATCATTAATCTTGCCCCGTTCGGTATTCTGGGTCTTGTGTATTCTACGGTTTCTACTACCGGCTTCCGGGCTTTCACGGATTATGGAAAGCTTCTTCTCCTTCTTGTGGGCACGATGCTTCTTATGGCGCTGGTGGTTAATCCGTTCATTATCTTTCTTTGTCTGCACCGGAATCCGTATCCGCTGGTATTCCGCTGTATGCGTGAGTCCGGTCTGACTGCTTTCTTTACCAGAAGTTCCGCCGCAAACATTCCGGTAAACATGTCACTCTGTGAAAAACTGGGACTTGATGAGGAAATGTACTCCGTATCCATCCCGCTGGGAGCAACCATTAATATGGATGGGGCGGCCATCACCATTACGATCATGACACTGACGGCTGCCAATACGATAGGCATTCCGATTTCACCTCTTACCGCATTAGTGCTTTCTGTCCTGGCTGCACTTTCTGCCTGCGGTGCATCCGGTGTAGCCGGCGGCTCCCTTCTTCTTATACCTATGGCCTGCTCTCTGTTCGGCATTTCCAATGATGTGGCCATGCAGGTTGTGGGTGTGGGATTTATCATTGGAGTGGTTCAGGATTCTGTGGAAACGGCTTTGAATTCTGCCGGTGATGTCATGTTTGCTGCGACAGCCGAATATGTGGACTGGTTAAAGCAGGGACGGGAACTTCCGGAATTTTTACGCTGAAGACAGAGAAAAACGGCGTAAATCATACGCAAGCAGGGGCATTGGGAGCGATTCTAAAGAAATCATAAGAAAGAATTTCCGAAATGAACTTCCGAAATATACAAAATTCCAAAAAGAATTTGTGATGAGAAATTAGGCAAAAGTGCACAAAAAGCATGTACTTCGATGTGAACACTGTGCAAATTGGACGGAAGAAAATGAAATTTCTCTTTCGGAGATTCATTTCTCCACATCAAAAGGACAAAAATATCCGTTTTTTTGCACGGCAACTTCGTTTGAATTTGCGGATGGACTTTCGGCACGTTAGACTCTATCATAGACAATCGCAGGTGAGAAGTTTATCTGCAATTTGCTTTTTGGAGGAGATATATAATTATGAAGAAGAATTTACTTGTACTTGCTACTGTTGCTGTTATGGCTATGAACGTTATGGCTTGTGGTTCTCAGACTGCTGAGACAACAGCTGCTGCTACAACAGCTGCTGAGACAACTGTTGCTGCTACAACAGCTGCTGAGACAACTACAGCTGCAGAGGAGACAACAGCTGCTGCTGAAGAGACTTCTGCTGCTGCAGAGGAGACAACAGCTGCTGCTGAGGAGACAACTGCTGCCGCTGAAGAGACAACAGCTGCTACAACAGCTGCTGCTCAGAACTAATTCTGAATCAGCAAACGTTTCGATAAACGAAAAGAGAGGATCGGCTTCGGCCGGTCTTCTTTTTTTGTCCTTTGGTGCCCACATCATAATACCTATATAAATAAGAAATAGCGGATATCTTTGACGTGGAAACAGATTCTGTTATAATAGGTCTGTTATTCATAACATATATATTCACAATGACTATATATAAGGATATGTATGCGTGCTGCGCATCAAAGTGAGTGGCAATTCTTTTGACACTCGTACTATATAATCTTTTTCTAAGAGAGGCAGATAGATGAACTATAATTTTAAGAAAATCGAGCCAAAATGGCAGGCCAAATGGGAAGAGGCCGGCATTTTTCATGCTAAAGATTTTGATAAGAAGCCGAAGTGGTATGGCCTGGTAGAGTTTCCTTATCCATCCGGCGCCGGAATGCATGTAGGCCATATCAAGGCATATTCCAGTGTGGAAGTACTTGCACGTAAGCGCAGAATGCAGGGCTACAATGTTTTATTCCCGATGGGATTCGATTCCTTCGGTCTTCCGGCAGAGAATTACGCCATTAAGACCAACACCCATCCGCATGACATTACAACAAAGAACATCGATCACTTTAAGGAGCAGATGCGTCAGGTCGGTTTCTCTTTTGACTGGACGCGTGAGATTGCAACCTCTCTTTCAGATTATTATAAGTGGACACAGTGGATCTTTTTAAAGCTGTTTGAGCATGGTCTTGTATTCCGTGCGAAGACCCTGGTAAATTACTGTCCTCATTGTAAGGTTGTTCTGTCCAATGAAGACTCACAGGGCGGCAAGTGCGATATCTGTCACAGCGATGTCGTACAGCTTCCGAAGGATGTATGGTATCTCCGCATTACCGAATATGCAGACAAGCTTCTGAAGGGTCTCGATGATGTAGATTATCCGGACAGCATTAAGCAGCAGCAGGTTACCTGGATTGGTAAGTCTACCGGTGCATTTGTAAACTTTAAGCTTTCTGATAAGAACGGAACGGAACTGCAGGATCAGCTTGAAATCTATACTACAAGATGCGATACACTCTATGGTGTAACCTTCATGGTTGTTGCTCCGGAGCATCCGGCACTGGACAAGTACAAGGATCAGATTGAAAACTGGGATGATGTTACAGCTTATCGTGAGGTCTGTGCAAAGAAGACCGAGTTTGAACGTACGCAGCTTGTAAAGGAAAAGACCGGTGTTCAGATTCAGGGGCTTTGCGGTATCAATCCGATTACCGGCAAGCAGATTCCGATTTTCATTGCCGATTACGTTATGATGGGCTATGGTACCGGCGCTATTATGGCGGTACCGGCACACGATCAGAGAGACTATGACTTCGCAAAGAAGTTTCATGTTCCGATCGTTCAGGTTATCAAGGGCGGAGACATTGAGAAGGAAGCATACACCGGCGATGGTGAGATGATTAATTCCGGTGTTCTGGATGGAATGACAAATAAGAAGGATTCCATCGCCAAGATGCTCGATTACCTTGAAGAAAAGGGCATTGGACATAAGGGTGTACAGTACAAGATGAAGGATTGGGCTTTCAACCGTCAGCGTTACTGGGGTGAGCCGATTCCGCTGATTCATTGCCCGAAGTGCGGCACAGTAGGTGTTCCGGAGTCAGAACTTCCTTTGACACTTCCGGACGTAGAGAACTTCGAGCCGGGTACCGACGGACAGAGTCCTCTTGCAAAGATTGATTCTTTCGTAAACTGCACATGTCCGAAGTGCGGCGGTGCTGCAAAGAGAGAAACCGATACCATGCCGCAGTGGGCCGGTTCTTCATGGTATTATCTTCGTTTCTGTGATCCGCACAATGACAAGGCATTCGCTGATCAGGACAAGCTTAAGTACTGGATGCCGGTAGATCACTATAATGGAGGTATGGAGCACGTTACCCGTCACCTTCTGTACTCCAGATTCTGGCATAAGTTCCTCTATGACATCGGTCAGGTTCCGACTGCCGAGCCGTATGCAAAGCGTACGTATCAGGGACTGATCCTCGGACCGGACGGCGAGAAGATGTCAAAGTCAAAGGGCAATGTCATCGATCCGCTGAACATTGTGGATCTGTACGGTGCCGATACACTTCGTACCTATGTCCTCTTTATGAGTGATTACACTGCAGCCGCTCCATGGAGTGATGAGGGTGTACGCGGATGTAAGAGATTCCTTGATCGTGTTGCCGGTCTTACCGAGATCATGACAGCCGAGAAGGAAGACAGTGCGCTGGAGTCCAAAATCCATAAGACGATCAAGAAGGTATCGGAAGATATTGAGCGTATGAAGTTCAATACCGCAATCGCTGCCATGATGGCCTTGATCAATGATTACTATAAGGCTGGTTCGATCACCAGAAACGATTTGGAAATCTTCCTTAAGCTTCTGAGCCCGTTTGCACCGCATATTACAGAGGAAATCTGGTCCGAGCTCGGAAACGACGGCTTTGTCACAGTCGCTGCATGGCCGGAGTATGATGAGGAAAAGACCAAGGATTCGGTAATCAATTATGGTGTTCAGGTCAATGGTAAGCTTAAGGGCAACATTGATATCCCGGCAGAAGCAGGACAGGAGGAAGCCGTTGCGGCAGCAAAGGCAGATGCCGGTGTTGCGCGTGCGCTGGATGGCAAGACAATTGTGAAGACTATTTTTGTAAAGGGTAAGATCCTTAATTTCGTAGTTCGATAAAAATTTGGAGATCCGGAAGTATGATTCAGCATCAGACTTCCGGGTCTTTTTTTTAAGACCTTTACGATTCTATTGGCATCCCCACATTGACATACTATAATGTCTTCTATATTGGGAAAATTTACAATTATGACCAGAGCGGAGAGCGGCACGAAGGCGTGTTATGACTCCGATAATAAAAATAGAGAAACAACAGGCAATGAAAGACATTGAACTGTAGTAAATAAATAGAGGTTTGTATGAGATTAAGAGAGTTGGAGATTGGGGAATCCTGTGTCGTTAAAGCTGTGGGAGGCGAAGGTGCCTTGCGGCAGCATTTTCTGGATATGGGAGTTATTCCGGGAGTCACGATGACGTTGGTGAAATATGCGCCGATGGGAGACCCGATGGAATTTCAAATCCATGGTTATGAGCTGACTTTGCGGCTTGCGGATGCGGAGCAGATTACGGTAGAAAAGATGTCCAAAGAGGACCATGATGCAGAACTTCGGCAGGAAAGAGAATCCAGAGAGGCGTTAAAGGCGTTTCTTCAGAAAGAACGGAGTCACGGGAATTTCGATGATCATCCGGGTTTTGGGGAAGGCGGACGTTTTCATGATACCAAAACAGAACATCCGCTGCCGGAGGGAAGTCGGATCCGTTTTGCACTGGCCGGTAATCAGAACTGCGGAAAGACGACGCTCTTTAATCAGCTTACAGGTGCAAACCAGCATGTAGGTAATTTTCCGGGTGTTACGGTTGACCGGAAAAGCGGTTCGATTCTGGGACATCCCGAGACGGAGATCACAGATCTTCCGGGAATCTACAGTATGTCGCCTTACTCCAGTGAGGAAATCGTAAGCCGTCAGTTTATTCTGGAGGATCGGCCGCAGGGAATCATCAACATTCTGGATGCCACGAACATAGAAAGAAATCTGTATCTTACCATGCAGCTGATCGAGTTGAATGTGCCGATGGTAGTAGCACTTAACATGATGGATGAGATGCAAGGCAACGGCGGTTCCGTACTGATCAACCGCATGGAGCGCCATCTCGGAGTGCCGGTAGTGCCGATTTCCGCCGCTAAGAATGAGGGCGTCAATGA
>ONLM01000073.1 GCA_900318695.1 uncultured Eubacteriales bacterium
CTGGATACCATTAACAGTTATATTACGCAAAAAGAAAAGGATATCGCTTTTACACGGGAAGAGCTTAACAAAGCGACACAGCAGCAAAGTGATCAATATGCTTCCACCAAGCTCCGAATCAAATTCATGTACGAAAAGGGTACTACCAGTTTTATTGATCTGATTCTCACATCCAAAAACTGGGCCGAGCTTTTAAACCGAGCAGAATACATTTCTCAGATCACGCAATATGACCGCAAAAAACTGGACGAGTATGCCGCGATCCGGCAAAAAGTTGTGGATACAGAAACCCAGCTGAACAACGAACAGGCCGAACTTCTTTCCATGAAAGAAGAGGCCACTGCAAAACAACAGAGTATTCAAAAGCTTCTTAATGCCAAAAACCAGGAGCTGGCCAATTATAACCAGAAATTAAAATCCGAGCAGGAGAAGGCCATCGGCGCCCAAAACAAAATCGACGACCTTCAGGCAGAGATCCAAAAACAGGAAGCCAACATCGCCGCCATGGAAAAGGAAATCGAACGCCAGGAGGCCGAAGCCCGAAAGAAAGCGGAAGCCGAAGGCAAAACGTATAAAACCCGTACCTTGAGCGGTGGATTGGTCTGGCCGTGTCCAGCCTCCAGCCGTATCACCTCTACCTTTGGTTCCCGTGAATCACCAACCGAGGGCGCATCCAGCTACCACAAGGGTATTGATATCGGCGCTGCCACAGGTTCCAAAGTCATTGCCGCCGCCAGCGGAGAGGTCGTAATCGCCACCTATAGTGCCAGTGCCGGAAATTACGTCATGATCAGTCATGGCAGCGGTGTTTATACCGTATATATGCATATGTCAAGCATTGCTGTTTCAGAAGGGCAGGAGGTCTCTCAGGGGCAAACTATCGGTGCGGTAGGTTCCACAGGCTACTCCACAGGATCCCATCTTCATTTCGGCGTCCGGAAAAACGGAAGCTATGTTGATCCGATGAGTTACGTAGGCTGATGCGCTGCACAGTACCTTTTCAAAACTGTTTTACTATAATCAAACTGTTCTCCGTTGGGAGACCATTTTACGAAAGGATGTCAATATGAGAATCGGAACCGGATATGATGTTCACAAATTAGTTTCTGGCCGCAAGCTGATCCTTGGCGGTGTAACCATTCCCTATGAGCTTGGACTGGACGGTCACTCAGACGCAGATGTCATTGTCCATGCCATTATGGATGCTTTACTCGGCGCTGCCGCCCTCGGAGATATCGGCCAGCACTTCCCGGACACAGACCCCGCCTACCTTGGAGCAGACTCCATTTCCCTTTTAAAGGAAGTCGGTGCGATTCTCGCAAAACACGGTTATCGTGTCGGAAATATCGACTCCACCATCATTGCACAACGGCCTAAGCTTATGTCATTTCTGCCGGAAATGCGGCAGAATGTAGCCAATGCACTGGGGCTTGAACAAAATCAGGTGTCCATCAAGGCAACAACAGAAGAGCATCTGGGCTTTACCGGCCGCGGCGAGGGCATCAGTGCACAGGCTGTCGCCCTATTAGTCGAATGTTAATTTTAAAATCAAAACCAAAAACCGCGAGATGCGAAGTTCTCATCAGAAGAACTCCGCATCTCGCGGTTTTTCTTTATATTCTCACTTTTAATTTTCTAGGCACGCAGCGTAAAGTTACATCACTCATCAAAGTGATATTTTCCCCATCCACATGCACCGGCAACGGCCGTTCTGTGTGAATCACGGCTTCACGACAACGATACGTATGCACTCCCGTCATCCTGGAATGTCGTCCGACCAGACTCAACATCATGATCCAAAGCACACGCCACTTATATTTCGTACTCACAATACAGAGATCCAGATAGCCATCCGCACCATCTGCATTCGGGCCAAGCTTATAGCCGCCTTCATACGGGTGCACATGGGCCGAAATAAACAAAATATTATTAAATTCATGACGCACTTCGTCATCCATATCAATATAACCCCGGGTTTTTTTCGCCTTCTGGAGTTCCTTTAGAAACGTCTTCAAATATGTCATCCGGCCAATATGAATCTTTTTCTTTCGACGAACGCATTCGCACTTTTCACCATACAGATCCTGAAATACCGCAGCGTCAAATCCGATACCGGAGCTGGCCACAAAGCGACGGCTCACGCCGGACGCACTTAACACACCATAATCCAGTACACGGTCTTCATGTTCATGAAACAGATTCCTAAGCTGATCCTTAAAATGAAGCTTCCGGCGAAAACAGCGGGCAAGGCCGTCATCAAGCCGGGTAGGAAGATAGGCAATGGAAATATTGTCCTGATCCAGGCAGGAGCCATCCACCACCTCATTCAACGTTCCTTCACCGCCAATAACCGTTATGATTTTATGATCTGTGCTGTTCTCCGTAAGTTTCCGGCTAAAACGTCTGGCATCCCCGGATTTTTCCGTCATAAAGACCTCATAGCTTTGTGCATTCGCGGTCTTATTCAGATATTTCTGCACCTTGGCCCAGATTTTTAGCCCCTTTCCGTTTGAAGCATGTGGGTTAATAATAAAATAGTACATGTATCCTCCGGTATAGCTAATTGTATGAAGTATAGCATTGAACACCCGGTTGGTGTCTAAAAAAAATATAAATAAACATAATTTGTTTCCAGAACACAATTCGGACACAAGTCTTCGTTATAGTACTGTATAAATAAAGAACCCTGATTTTCACAACACCCTTGAGCCATCGGATCATACCCGAGTCCGGCTCATCAGCAGTAGGAGGTTTTCATATGAAAAAAGTAGCAGCGATTGTCGCTGGCGCACTTCTTTTTGGCTGCGTAGCGGGAGGCACTATGGTCGGCGTAAATGTAGCCGCACAACGTGCAGGTCTTACCACAGCCGCTGTCCAGCAGCTGCCACAAAAGAATACCGCATCCGGAAATGCATCCGCCGCAGAAACAAAACCGGCAGAAACACAGCCGGCAACACTTCCGGCCAATAACAGCACTTCTAATTCCGGTACGAAAGCGGAGGCAGGTACAAATGCCAATGTAGCCGGCACCAACTCCATTTCCGCCGTCGCAAAAAATGCAATGCCAAGCGTAGTTGCCATTACCAATATGGTGAAATACCGCCAGAACGGCTTCTCGATTTTCGGAGATTATCAGAGCCGTGAAACGGAAGTTCCGGCCAGCGGATCCGGCGTTATCATCGGAAAAAATGATACAGAGCTTCTGATTGTTACCAACAATCACGTGGTAGCAGATTCCAGTTCCCTTTCTGTAACCTTTGTTGATGATAAAACCATCAATGCCGAAATCAAGGGCACCGATGCCTCTTCGGATCTTGCCATTGTCGCCGTAAAGCTTTCTGATATTCCGGCCGAGACGATGAATCAGCTCAAGATTGCAACCCTCGGTGACAGCGAGGCACTGGAGGTTGGTGACCGCGTTGTAGCCATTGGTAATGCTCTCGGCTATGGACAGTCTGTAACTACCGGCATCATTTCCGCTAAAAACCGTGATATTCCAACCCAAAACGGGACAAAGAAAGCATTGCTGCAGACCGATGCGGCCATCAATCCGGGTAATTCCGGCGGTGCGCTTCTCAATATGCAGGGCGAAGTCATCGGAATCAATGTTGCAAAATACAGCTATACATCGGTAGAAGGTATGGGATACTCCATTCCGTCTTCCACCGCCAAAAGCGTCATTGACAATCTTTCCGCTTTGACAACCCGTGAAAAGGTTTCCGAGGCAGAACGCGGATATCTTGGCGTTCAGGTAAAAACCATTGATAAACAAACTGCGCAGAGCTTTAACATGCCGCAGGGTGTCTTTATCTATAAATTAACCGAAGGATCCACCGCACAAAACAGCGGTCTTCAGCCGAAAGATATCATCACTGCGGTTGATGGGCAAGGTGTTACAAGCTATGACGATCTTGCTTCCCTTCTTTCGAAATATAAAGCAGGGGAAACGGTTAAAGTCACCGTACAGCGGCCGAATGGCGCAAACTATGACGAAGTTGTCGTCGATGTTGTCCTTGGCTCCTCAAAGTCAAGCAATACCAACACGCCGCAGCAGAGCAGCGGCAACAGTGGCGACAGCGGAAGCAGTCCTTTTGACCGTCCGCAAAATGGTTCCGAAAACAACCCGTCGGAAAATCCGAACGGAAATTCCGGAAGCTATGATAATGAAGAACTCTGGAAGCAATTCGAGAAATTCTTCAATCAATACCAGCGATAGACCGAAGTCTATCAGTGGTATCGGTATTTTCTGGTAGCCCCCGCCTGCTTATGCAGGCAGACACTATAAATTCTTACCCCTTATGCACCCGGGAGACATAGCCGTCTTCCGGGTGTTGTCATGTTCTTGACCTATCCTTACGGAAAAGGTAAAATACCTTTTATTAACGGGCGCGGAGAGACTGCGCTGTGGAGGTAGAGCAATGAAAATTTTCAATACCATGTCTAAAATGAAGGAAGAGTTCCAGCCAATCGAGCCGGGTAAGATCCGGATGTACGTTTGCGGACCTACCGTCTACAACCTCATTCACATTGGCAATGCACGTCCGATGATCGTCTTCGACACCTTCCGTCGCTATATGGAATATAAAGGCTATAAAGTGACCTATGTCTCCAACTATACAGACGTCGATGACAAGATCATCAAAAAGGCCAACGAAGAAGGCGTTGATTGTTCCGTGATTACAGAGCGTTACATCAATGAAGTAGAAAAGGACATGGCAGACATGAATATCGAGCCGGCCTCTACACATCCGAAGGCCACCGAAGAGATCGACGGCATGATTGCCCTGATTCAGCAGCTTATTGAAGGCGGCCACGCCTATGTAGCCGAAGACGGTACCGTATATTACGACACCACATCCTTCAAGGGTTATGGAAAACTCAGCAAGAAGAACATCGATGAACTTCAGTCCGGGTTCCGTGATCTTAAGGTAGACGGTGCCGAAGGCAAGCGGACATCGACCGATTTCGTTCTCTGGAAACCGAAAAAAGAAGGCGAGCCGTTCTGGACAAGCCCATGGTGCGAAGGCCGGCCGGGCTGGCACACCGAGTGCTGTGTCATGGCTCCGAAGTATTGCGGCGGCCGTCTGGATATTCATGCCGGCGGTGAGGATCTTATCTTCCCGCATCACGAAAATGAAATTGCCCAGTACGAGGCTGCTCATGGTGAGACCTTTGCCAACTACTGGATGCACAATGCTTTCATCAATATCAACAACCAGAAGATGTCAAAATCCCTTGGCAACTTCTTTACCGTTCGTGATATTACCGCAAAATATGATCCTATGGTGCTTCGCTTCTACATGCTTAGTGCTCATTACCGGAATCCGCTTAATTTCTCAAAAGATCTTATGGATTCCGCAAAAGTTTCTCTGGATCGTATTTTTACTGCACTGGATCGTCTGCGCGAGCTTTCCGCAGTCGCACAGGGAGAGGAACTTCACGAGGAAGAGCGTACCGTGGTTGAAAATGCCAACCAGCTTCAGGCCATGTTTGACAGCAAGATGGAAGATGATCTGAACACGGCCGATGCCATCACCGCGATCTTTGAACTTGTAAAGATTGCCAATGTTTCTGCCTCAGAAACCAGCAGTAAAGCCCTTGTTTCCGATCTTTTATCAAAAATCGAGACATTACTCCATGTTCTTGGCATCCGTACCGAGAAAAAGGAAGAGAGTCTGGATGCAGAAATTGAAGCTCTGATCGAAGCCCGTCAGCAGGCACGTAAAAACAAAGATTTTGCCCGCGCCGATGAAATCCGTGATGAGCTTCTCGCAAAAGGCATCGTATTAAAGGATACCCGTGAAGGCGTAAAGTGGAGCCGAGCA
>ONLM01000108.1 GCA_900318695.1 uncultured Eubacteriales bacterium
CACGAGTGCCATCACCACCATGATGACGACGATGACGAGCACGAGTGCCATCACCACCATGATGACGACGATGACGAGCACGAGTGCTGCTGTGGACACGATCACGAGCATGAGCATGAACCGGAAGATCTGGGCGATGGCGTTCACGTACATCACCATCACCACCATCATCACCATCACCATGATGATGCACACGATGCAGATGAAATCTTTACTTCCTGGGGACTTGAAACACCGCATACCTTTGCCCGTGAAAAGCTGGAGTCTATTCTGGAGGAAATGTCCGAATCCGAGAAGTACGGTACCGTCGTACGCTGCAAGGGCATGCTTCCTACCAGCGAAAAAGGTGTCTGGATGTATTTTGATATGGTACCGGGTCAGACAGAGATCCGTACCGGCTCCCCTGATTTCACAGGCAAGGTAGTCGTAATCGGCGCTGACTTAAAGGAAGATCTTCTTCAGAAGGCATTTATCGATTAATCATAACAGGAGAAAATAACATGGCAACAAGTGATAATTACGAATTACAGGATGATCAGCTTCCTGTATTTCTGATCAATGGCTTCCTGGAAGCCGGAAAGACGGACTTCATCAAGTTCACAATGGCCCAGGATTACTTTCAGGCAGAGGGAACCACTTTGCTGCTGCTTTGTGAGGAAGGCGAATCTGAATTTGATCCGGCCACATTGGAAAAGTATCACACAGTACTGGTAAATATTGAAAAAGAAACCGACATCAATCGTGAGTACCTGCAGAAACTGACCGATCAATACCATCCGGAACGAATCATTATCGAGTGGAATGGAATGTGGAATCAGGATGATCTTTACGATGGTCCTATGTCCGAAAAAAATATTGCCGCTTCCCAGAACCGGGCAGCGGATTATGAGCTTTCATTACCGGACAGCTGGGTTATCTATCAGGTTATTACCATTGTAAATGGCTCCACACTGGATCTCTATCTCAACAATATGAAGAGCTTCATGGGACAGATGCTTCGTCGTGCAGAGCTTTGCATCGTAAACCGCTGTGATGATATCCCTAGCGACAAGCTGGTAGACTATCGCCGCAAACTGCGGGCTATGGGCCAGAACGCAATGCTGGTTCTGGAAGGCAAAGACGGTGAAATTCCACAGGATACGCTGCCGGAAGACCTGCCTTACGATATCAGCAAGGATACGATCGACATCAATCCGGAAGATTATGGCCTCTGGTTTGTCGACTGTATGGATAACCCGGATCGTTATATCGGAAAAACAGTCAACTTTACCGGCATGATCCTGAAGCGCCAGAATATGGCGAAGGATGAATTTGTTCCGGGGCGTATGGCTATGACCTGTTGCGCACAGGATATGACATTCCTTGGCTTCATTACAAAGTCTGATCCTGCAAAGATCGCTCCATTCAATACCAGAGACTGGGCAAAGATTTCCGCTACGGTAGAAATGGAAGAACGCGAAGAATACGGTGGTGAAGGACCGGTTCTTCACCTTCTTGACATTGCCCGCACCGGTGCGATTGATGACGCAGTAACATTCTAATGGCGGCCGCATCGGCATTCATAATTGACATAACTCATATTTATGCAAGCATATATTTCTATAATATATGCTTGCATTTTTTTAGTGTGCATTCTATAATACATAAAATTGATTATGCTTTAAAGTGTTGAAGTTACACGTGCGCGCATAATCAGAAAAGGGGAGATCCACTATGAAAAAGTTAATTCGAATTGCCGCACTTTCACTTTCCGCTTGCATTGCCGCTTCTCTCACTGCCTGCAGTTCTTCTGTACCTGTCGCAACAACAGAAGCCGCTCCGTCATCAGAAGCTCCATCAAAGGAATCCGCAAGCGAAACCACTGCCGATGCGCAGGAAAGCAAATCCGCCGATGGCAAAGTCTTTAAAATCGGTGTTCTGCAGCTCGTTCAGCATGCCGCTCTTGACAAAACCAACGAAGGCTTTATTGCAGCATTAAATGATGCCGGAATTTCTTATGAAGTCGATCAGCAGAATGCGTCCGGTGAGCAGTCTGCCTGCCAGACCATTGCTGAAAAATTCGTAAACGATAACGATGATTTAATCTATGCCATTGCAACTCCGGCCGCTCAGGCTGTCGCTGCTGCAACAACGCAGATTCCGATTGTTCTTTCTGCCGTTACCGATCCGGCCGGCTCCGGCCTTGTGGCATCCAATGATGCTCCCGGCGGAAACGTAACCGGAACCTCCGATCTGACTCCGGTCAAAGAGCAGATCGATCTTTTGAAGCAGATTTTGCCGGATGCAAAAAATGTCGGCATTCTGTTCTGCTCTGCAGAATCAAATTCCGAAATTCAGGCAGACATGGCCAGAAAGGCATGTGACGCTGCCGGTTTAAAGCATGAGGATTATACCGTTTCTTCTTCCAATGAGATTCAGACGGTCGTAGAATCCATGATCGGTAAGGTTGATGTCATTTATGCACCTACCGATAATACTGTTGCTGCCGGTATGGCTACCGTTACTCAGGTTGCTACCGATAATAAGATTCCTGTCATTTGCGGCGAAGAGGGTATGGTTGATGCCGGAGGACTTGCCACCTACGGAATTGACTATTATCAGCTTGGATACATGGCTGGTCAGCAGGCTGCAGAGATTCTTTCACAGGGTAAGTCTCCGGCAGAAATTCCAATCGGATATCTTTCCGCGGATAAGTGCAAACTTACGGTAAACGAGGAAGCTGCCCAGACTTTGGGAATTGATGTCAGCAAACTGAAATAAGCATAACGCATGTTTCATTATCGTTTTATTCCAAAACAGCATAACAAAACCGGCGATGGTATACCAATGTATGCCATCGCTTTATTATATTCTTCTGTAGTATTCCAAAGCGTTAAAAGCATGCTTGCGTTTCCATTTTATATATCCTATAATATGGAAGAATATCGCATCAGCAGTTTAAAGCGTCCGCGCGTCTAAGCGTTGATATACCATATCAATACACAGGAGATTGCCTATGAAAACGAAAACACGTTTCACCGCATTATCACTTGCTCTTATGATGGCTGGCCTTTCCCTTGTCGGCTGTGGCTCCGCAGCCTCAACAACCACGGCTGCAGCCGCTCCGGAAAACACTTCAAATACTACAGGCGGAAAGCAGTATACCATTGGTGTTCTACAGCTTATCCAGCACCCTGCACTGGATAAAACCAATAAAGGTTTTGTGGATGCAATCAACGCTTCCGGATTATCGGTTCGCTTTGATCAACAGAATGCCTCCGGCGAGCAGTCTGCCTGTCAAACCATTGCCGAAAAATTTGTAAATGATCGCGATGATCTGATTTTTGCGATTGCAACACCTGCAGCACAAGCCGCAGCAGCTGCAACAGAAGAGATTCCGATCGTTATTTCTGCCGTTACCGATCCGGCGGCTTCCGGTCTTGTGGCCACAAACAACGCTCCCGGCGGAAATGTAACCGGCACTTCCGACCTGACTCCGGTCAGAGAACAGATCGATCTTTTAAAGCAGATGTTTCCGGATGCCAAGACCGTCGGTATTCTGTACTGCACATCCGAAGCCAATTCCGCTCTGCAGCTTGAAATGGCAAAGCAGGCCTGCACAGACCAGGGACTGACAGCAAAAGAGTACTCTGTTTCTTCCTCCAATGAAATTCAAAGTGTAACCGAATCCATGGTCGGCAATGTCGATGTCATTTATGTCCCTACCGATAATACCATTGCGGCAGGGATCTCTACAGTTGCATCGGTAGCGACAGATCATAAGATTCCGATCATTTCCGGTGAAGAAGGCCAATTGGAAGGCGGCGGTCTGGCTACCTACGGCATCGACTATTACGAGCTTGGAAAGATGGCAGGAGAACAGGCCGTATCCATTCTTAAAGGAGAAAAAAAGCCGGGAGAAATTCCTATCGGCTACCTCTCCGCAAGCCAGTGCACACTGATGATCAGTAAGGATCAGGCCGATGCTTTGGGCATTGATGTTTCCAGTTTAAAAATCAGTTATAAATAAAAAATAATCCTTTCTTTCAGGAGGTAACCGATGAGCGGTTTGCTTGCATCTTTACTCGGCGCAATTTCTCAGGGCCTGATTTGGTCATTGATGGTCCTCGGCGTCTACATCACGTTTAAGCTTTTAAATATTGCCGACATGACCACTGATGGTTCTTTTGCCCTGGGCGGTTGTATCTGTGCCACCTTGATGATTGCCGGCGTAGATCCTACTGTCGCTGCAATCGCCGGTGCCGCAGCCGGAGGTATTGCTGGTGCTGTAACCGGTATCCTCCACACCTTTTTCGGCATTCCTGCGATCCTGGCCGGAATTCTGACACAAATTTCGCTTTGGTCTATCAACCTGCGGATCATGTCCGATAAATCGAACCAGTCCGTCAATAAAATCGCATCCGACATTACCTTTTGGGTAGATCGTCTGCATTTGACACAGTCTCAGGCAACACTGGTCGTCGGTCTCTTTGTTGTCATTCTCGCGATTTCCGTTCTGTACTGGTTCTTCGGCACAGAGCTTGGATCCGCCCTTCGTGCAACCGGCAACAATGAAGACATGATTCGTGCACTCGGTGTCAACACCAGCTTTGCCAAGCTTCTTGGTCTCATCATTGCCAATGTTCTTGTAGGTCTTTCCGGTGCATTGATCTGTCAGTCCACCAAATATGCCGACGTCGGCATGGGTACCGGCGCCATCGTCATTGGTCTTGCTTCCATCGTCATAGGCGAAGTACTGTTCGGACGTGTCCGGAATTTTGCCTTAAAACTCAATGCTTCTGTCATCGGCTGCATTATCTACTTTATGATTCGTGCCATCGTATTACGGCTTGGCATGAAGGCAAACGACATGAAGCTCCTTTCCGCTTTGATTGTTGCCATGGCGCTTTGTATTCCGGTACTCCATGCAAAATGGAAGGCATCAAAAGAGTATAAAGAAATAGAAGAGGACGATCCGGTTTCTGATGGAACCCCGATGAAAGGAGAGGTTGACTGATGCTTAAGATTTCAAATGTCCGTAAAACCTTTAATAAAGGAACCGTAAATGAAAAAAAAGCTCTCCGTGGCATTAATCTCACTTTAAACGATGGGGATTTTGTTACCATTATCGGAGGCAACGGTGCCGGAAAGTCTACCTTGCTCAATATGATTGCCGGCGCCTATCCCGTTGACTCCGGCATTATCGAAATCGACGGTGTCAATATCACTAAAATGCCGGAATACGCCCGCGCCAAGTACATTGGCCGTGTCTTTCAGGATCCGATGAAAGGTACCGCAGCCGATATGCAGATCGAAGAAAATATGGCTCTTGCATTCCGCCGCGGAGAACGTCGTCGTTTACGCTGGGCTGTAACACAAAAGGAGAGGGAATTCTATAAAGATTCTCTTGCCCGTCTTGGTCTGGGTCTGCAAAGCCGCATGACCTCCAAAGTCGGTCTGCTTTCCGGCGGACAGCGACAGGCGTTGACCCTTCTCATGGCCACATTAAAACGGCCGGAGCTTCTGTTGCTGGATGAACATACTGCCGCTCTTGATCCCAAAACCGCATCCAAGGTTCTTTCCCTGACAAAGGAAATTGTAGAGGGCGATCATCTTACCGCTTTAATGGTCACTCATAACATGCACGATGCCATCAATATCGGCAACCGCCTGATCATGATGGATAACGGTAAAATCATTTATGATGTCGCAGGAGACGAGAAGAAAAAGCTCACTGTAGAAGACCTCTTAAAGAAATTCGAAGAAGCTTCCGGCGGAACGTTTGCAAACGACCGTATGATGCTGTCACGCTAAAAGAATATGTCCCGGGGATATGGATTGAAACCCATATCCCTTTTTTCATAGGGAAACAGCTTTTCTTGCATAACCCGATCAGATTCTGTGTCATGGTCCCGTATTCGGGCCATTCTTCGTATGATGAAAAAGCACCATAAGAAATCCTTAATGAATTGCGATAAAGGCTATGCTATAATGCGATAGATATGAATAAGCGAAAACTTTTATCCAGACGTAACAAAAAACATTCTTTCCGAAATGAAATTTCTCAGTTTCTGATTTTTCTCATTTCCGGTGCTGTATTGATTCTTTTGATCTGCGGTTATATGATCCGCTCCGTCACTTCGAAAAAGAATTCTGCCGGCGCAGATTCGAAGGCGGCCGTTATACGGCAAACGGAAGAGATTTCCACATCTTCTGAAGTTATCGGAAGCCAAAGTACCGACGGCAATGAAAATGATGCCGACGGCAATGCTGTAAAAATCTACACCGAAAAAATCAAGGCCGATGCCCTGCAAAAGGCTTTAGCCCAGTATTCCAATCTCGGTATCGTTCATTGCAGTGGTTACATCAACTTCCGTTCCAAACCGGATTCCAATAATCTGACTTCCATTATGGGCATGCTTCGAAACGGCGCCGCCGTAAATATTGTGGAGCTGAATCCGAATGGAGCCGATGGCTGGGCTCATGTCACATCCGGTGGTATGGATGGCTATATTTCCTCCAAATATCTACTCACCGGAAAAGACGCCGTGCAGGCTGCATCCACACTCATTCAGCCACATGCCACCGTTCTGGCAGATAAATTGCGGATTCGTTCCGCACCGGAACAGGCAGAAGGTAATACCGTAGGATCCGCCGCTGCAGGAGAGAAATACCAGATCCTGGGACATGCCGGCGCAAACTGGCTTATGATCCGGCCGGATAACATTGATCGCCTCGATGTGGCCTATATGTCCGCCCTGCCGGAAAATGTTTCCATCGACTACGGATTTGATGAAGCCCGTTCTCTGAATCTGCGCCAGAAAGTCCTCAATATGTATGACAATCTGGGTATTTCTCTGGCCGGAGATTATATCAATATCCGTTCCTCCGCCAAAGAAGACGGCATTGCCAATATCGTCGGAAAGCTTCCGGGATTCGGCGGATGCAGCATTCTCGGAGAAGAAAACGGCTGGTATAAGATCAAATCCGGCAATGTAACAGGCTACGTCCGTGCTGATCTGCTGGCTACCGGACAGACCGCACAGAACCTCGCACTGCAGAACGCACATGTTATGGCCATCGTCAATACCGAAGCGCTTAATGTCCGGTCCGAAGCATCAACCAATTCGCAGGCATGGACCAAAATCACCTCCGGGCAACGCTACGATGTCATCAACCAGATGGACGGCTGGGTACAGCTGGACCTTGACTCCGGTGATGACAGCGACACCGAACAGGGAGCCTTTGTTTCTACCCGCGACAATAATGTCACTGTAACTTACGCTCTGCAGGAGGCCGTGGAATATTATCCCGCCGTAGAAGCCGCCAATGCGGCTGCCGCATTCCGTAACAAGATCGTAAACTTTGCCTGTCAATATGTCGGCGGTCGTTATGTATGGGGCGGTACTTCTCTGGGACACGGCGTAGATTGTTCCGGATTTACACAGCAGGTATTGAAACACTTCGGTATTTCTATTCCGCGTGTATCCAGAGATCAGGCCAAGACCGGCGTAAAGGTTACAAGCAAGACTATGAAACCAGGCGATCTGATCTTCTATGCAAACCGTTCCGGTACCGTCAACCATGTAGGCATGTATATCGGAAATGGCCAGGTCGTAAATGCCGCGTCCACCAAATCCGGCATCCGGATCTATCGTTGGAATTATCGTACACCGGTAGCAATTCGAAACGTAATCGGAGACTAATCTTAAAGAACAGGAGACTAAAGGAGTCAACAATGAATACATACATCTTAAGCTGTTGTTCGACCATTGATCTTACAGAACAATGGACCAAAGACCGAGAAGTTTATCCTTGCTATTTCCATCTTCGTCTTGGAGAACAAGAATATCTGGACGACTTTGCAAAATCCATTGCCACCGACGAGATTTATCGCCGTATGCTTGCCGGCGAAAATTCCCAGACTTCACAGGTCAATATTGATGAATATGAACAGCATTTCCGAAAATTTCTGGATGCCGGTAAAGACATCTTGCATGTCACTCTTTCCAGCGGCATTTCCGGCACCTTTAATTCCGCAAAAATTGCAGCAGAAGACCTGCGGGAAGAATATCCAGACCGCAAAATCTACATTGTAGATTCCCTGGGTGCTTCCTCCGGCTACGGACTTCTCATGGATGCACTTTGTGACCTTCGTGACCAAGGCATGGATATTGATGCGCTTTATCATTGGGCAGAAGAACATAAACATATGGTACAATCCTGGTTCTTCACCAGCGATCTTACGTTCTTTATTCGTGGCGGCCGCATTTCAAAAGCAGCCGGTTTTATGGGGAAAGTGTTGAATATATGCCCGTTGCTCACCATTGCTGCGGATGGCACATTAAAACCTATGGAAAAAGTTCGCGGTAAAAAACCCGTCATTCATAAGACGGAAGCGAAGATGGAAGAGCTTGCCGAAAATGGTCTCGCCTATTCCGGCAAGTGTTTCATTTCTCATTCAGAATGCCCGGAAGACGCGCAGCATCTTGCCGATCTTATTACATCCCGTTTTCCAAATTTGAACGGAAAGGTACAGATCTATCCGATCGGCCCGACCATCGGATGTCACACCGGTCCCGGCACCGTAGCATTGTTCTTTTTCGGCAAAGAACGCCGTTAAGACAGGCCAACAATAATAGCAGAAATTAAAAAAGCAAGGATCAATTTATGATCCTTGCTTTTTTACAGCAATGCATTACGGAAATTTTCCGACATAAAGCAATAATAATGAGTAGGGCGTCCCTGTTTCACTTCCTTTTCCGGA
>ONLM01000033.1 GCA_900318695.1 uncultured Eubacteriales bacterium
GAAAGTAATGCAATAGCATGAAATAGATAAAAGGAGGATCCGCGCAAAAACGGGTTCTCCTTTTATTTTGCATAGAAAAAGTAAAAAAGAATATCGTAGAACACAATCATTAAAAAACAATATTAAAATTCAATAGTACAATCCAAAATTAATGACTAGATTTCTTGCAGACTGCATAAAAATGATCTATAATTCTGAAATATAATTTGAAATTATAATTCTGTTTAAAAATATTAATTAACGGATATGCAAAATCTGTGCAGAAAAGGACATATAGCGAAAAACTGTTGATAAATAAGTGCAAACAGAAGGCCAGCCCCAAGATATGTAGTTAAATTCCAAGAGCACAAAGAGACAGAGAATCATGAACAAACCGTTTTCAGATTTTTTAGCTAGATTAATTGACGAAGGTGGACAGGGAAAGAATTCTATAATTCGGAATACAGGCATTAACCGGTCTTCCTTTTATAAGTTTTTAAATGGAGAACGTATTCCGACAAAGATCCAGTATGAAGAAATCAAAAGAAATCTGCCTTTAACCGTCAGCGAGACTCAGAAGCTGGACAAGCTGTACAACATTGCCACGTTGGGCATGGATATAACCAGTAATCGGAAAGCGGTCTATGACTGTCTGGAGATGGTGTCTGCGTACGAAGGCAGAGAACATTCCATAGAAGTTGAAAGGACGGAAGCGGAGGAAAAGGCTGTCACAACGTTTACCGCGGATCATAAAAATGATGTTCTGGTGCTTTTGGACTCGTTTCTTGAACGGCAGTTTGCTTCGGGCGGCCGGATTGATGCGTTTATGCCTTATATGGATGGCTGGTTCTATCAGCGTCTGCATATAAATATATTAAAGGGAAATGCGAATTCCATGGAAATCCGGAATCTGATTCAGTTTCCGAAGGGACGGGGCGGAACCATATCGCATATTGTAGAGAACTATAATAATATGCTGTTTTTTGCATTGTCCGGATTTCAGGGTCTGCAGAACTACTATTATTATGACAACAGTGTGATAGAGGACAATCCGGGATATTTGTATCCCTACTATCTGCTTGGCTCGGATGAGGCAATTTTTGTGGATGGTACGATAAATTATGCACTTTTGATTCGGCAAAAAGATCTTTTGACGCAGTTTCGGAATCAGGTAACCAATGTATTTGCCAAGGTTCATAAATCCGGTCTTCGCACGATCGATTTGCCATCGCTGGTGGCAGATGCGGAGGATTATAGTCAGTACGGTGCAAATGGCTGGCGTTATGGCAATATGGCGGATCTTCTTATGCTTCTGGATGAGGATCAATTCAGAATGATACCGGATCTGGAACCTTACGTGAGTCGTCTTCGGAAGGTGCAGCAACGGATAAATCAAAAGCAGAATTCGACAGAATTCATTTCATTGGATGGAATCCGTACATTTGCAAAGGATGGAATAGCAAGGGGACTTCCAATTACCGCGGAATATACTTTTTCCCCAAAAGACCGTATCCGTATTTTGAAAAAAATATATGATGCCATTGGCCTGTCATTCTACATTTTGGATGAAAAGAAAATGCCTATTTTAAGAGAGTGGGTATTTATTTTGATTGAAGGCAAAGAACTTTTCTTTGTGCATTGTGGAAAGCCGGAATTGATGGAAATCAATGAATTAAATCTTGTGGATATTTTTGCGGATTATTTCGGAGCACTCCCGATGTCGGACAATGTTCTTTCCGTGGAGAAATCACATGAAGAGATTCAGAAGCTGATTTCGGAATTAAATAGCGAAGCAGAATAAACCGCACCGGGTCTTCTGATAGAGGAAGATCCGGTGCGGTCTATTTGTATACCTTGAAGCAAAGCCTAGCGTGCCTTGTCTGCGAATTTGTCCCGCACAATTTTCATAAGTGCTTCATCGGCCCGGGAAATAAAGGCTCCCTTGACCGTAGTGAGACAGAGGTTCCAGTAGGCATGGTATTTCTGGTCAATACACAGAAAGGCCGGTGGATTATCATAACGGTTTACCTGCACGTAGTCCGCAGGAAGCATGGTGAAGCCAATGTCTTCGGCGGCAAGCTTTTCAAGCGTCATATAATTCCTGGAAAGCAACCGGATTTCCGGAGAAATGCCCGCTTTTTTTAAGACAGAGTCGGTGACATGCCGAATGCGTTGTTCCTTATGTAAAGTGAGGAGCGGCTGATCCTTCAGAAGCTTTACATCGAGTACCGGATAGGTATAACCCTCTCGGATCAATGCCTGTTGAATCAAAGGGTTCTTGCGGGAAAGAGCAATGAGAAAAGGGTGTTGTGCCAGAATTTCATAGTGAAGACCCGGATTGGCCTCCGTGCCTTCTACCGGCGCATGCATAATAGAAAAATCCAGATCTCCGGAGATTAAATGCTGCTCCTGCGGTTCTGTGGATCCTTCAAAGATGTCCAGCGTAATGCCGGGGCACTGTGCCTTGAATTCAGAAAGGATCGTCGGAAGCATGATAGCACCTAGATGATTTGTGATTCCAAAGCGTATGTGGCCGGTTTTAAGATCATTGATATCGGAAACTTCCGATGAGAAATCATCGTAGATTTTTAGAATGCGGCAGGCCATTTGATAGTATTTCTCACCGGCGTAGGTGAGCTTCAGACCATCCGAGCCGCGAATGAAAAGTTTGGTCCCCAGACTGTCCTCGATTCGCTGCAGGGATTGGCTGAGGCTTGGCTGCGCTACAAAGAGTTTTTTTGCGGCTTTACTGATGTTGCCGGTTTCGGTAACGGTTTTTACATAAATTAGTTCTCTTGTTGTCATATAGTA
>ONLM01000109.1 GCA_900318695.1 uncultured Eubacteriales bacterium
AAGTGCGATTATATAACGATTCATGTTCCGGCACTTGACAGCACAAAGGGAATGCTGAACAAGAAGAGCTTTGAGAAGATGAAGGATGGCGTCCGCATCCTGAATTTCGCCCGGGATACACTGGTACAGGATGAGGATATGGCAGCTGCACTTGCCAGCGGTAAGGTAAAGTATTATGTATCGGATTTCCCAAATGAGAAAACCGTGAACATGCCGAATGCCATCGTTCTTCCGCATCTTGGCGCATCCACAGAGGAAGCGGAAGATAACTGTGCGGTCATGGCGGTAGAGGAACTGCAGGATTATCTGGACAATGGAAACATTCATCATTCGGTGAATTTCCCGGATACCGATATGGGCGTCTGTCAGGCCGGAGGGCGCATTGGTATTCTGCATCGGAACGTACCGAATATGCTTGGACAGGTTACGAAAGCCCTCGGTGATGTGGGCATTAACATTGACGGACTGCAGAACAAATCCAAAGGCGCGTATGCGTACACACTAATGGATATTGATCAGCATCTTACGGAAGAAGGACTGGAAAGTCTGGCAAAAATCGAAGGCATTCTTCGGGTTCGCAGAATCTCATAAAAAAACAGATTGCAGCTGAGACATAATTTATAAAAATCGTTCTTTTTTGCGAAAGAGCGATTTTTTGTTATTCGGAAGAACCGGATCAATCTGATGTTTCAATAGAGAAGAATGAAAAAACAGAAAAGAAAGGAAAGAACAGAAACAGACTATGGCAATCGTAAAACCATTTCGGGCAATTCGTCCTGCAGAGCAATATGTAAAAGAGGTTGCAGCATTACCGTATGATGTATATTCCCGGGAGGAGGCAAGAGCCGCTGTGGCCGGACATCCGTTGTCTTTTTTGAATATTGACCGTCCGGAAACACAATTCCCCGAGGATCATGATATGTACGCAGAGGATGTGTATGAGAAAGCCGATGCAATGCTGCGGCAGCAGTGCAGGGACGGCATTTATGTAAAAGAAGACCGTGCGGGGTATTATGTTTATGAACTTACCATGGATGGCCGGACACAGACAGGAATCGTAGCGTTGTCTTCCGTAGACGATTATCTTCATGATGTATGCCGGAAGCACGAAAATACCGTGGAGAAAAAGGAACTTGACCGGATCCGGCATGTGGATACGGTTTCTGCACAGACCGGACCGATTTTCCTGGCGTATCGCGCCCGGGAAGAAATTCAGGCAATAACAAAGAAAGCCAAAGAACAGAATGCATTGTACGATTTTACTGCGGAGGACGGCATTCGCCACAGAGTATTCCGGATCGATGATGAAACCATGGTGGAAGCGTTGGAAAGCGCTTTTCGGCAGGTTCCATTTACATACATTGCCGATGGACACCATCGTGCTGCAAGCGCTGTGAAGGTTGCATTGAAGCGGAGGCAGCAGCATCCGGAATATACCGGAAAAGAAGAATTCAATTATTTTCTTTCGGTGCTGTTTCCGGATAATGAGTTAAAAATCCTGGATTACAACCGGGTGGTAAAAGATCTTAACGGATGGACGCCGGCCGATTTCATGGAAAGTCTGGAAGAAAGCTTTACCGTGACACAGGTGACTACGGCTTTTACACCGAAACAAAAGGGAGAAATCCTTCTCTATATCAGCGGAGAATGGTTCCTTCTTCATGCGAAGGAGGCAGTTCTGGAAACGAGAAAAGATGATCCGGTACGTTCACTGGATGTTGCACTTTTGCAGGAAGTGGTATTGGAACCGCTTTTAGGAATTGGGGATCCGCGCACAGATCCGCGTATTTCTTTTGTAGGAGGAATCCGCGGACTCAAGGAACTGGAAAAGCAGGTTGACAGGAATACGTATCAGCACAGTATGGACGGTACCCTTGATCGTGTCGGTCCGGCCTGTGCCTTTGCCATGCATCCGACGGCAATCGGGGAACTTCTGGCTGTTGCGGACGCGAAACGTCTGATGCCGCCGAAGTCCACCTGGTTCGAACCAAAACTCCGTTCCGGGATTTTCATTCACGAAATAGAACGTTGAGGTTGCTTGATTTTAGAGGGGCTGTTATCTATAATTAAAAGATAGATTGTAGATAGCATTAGGGTGAATCTACGAGAATTGTCCGCCGCTTCAAAGAAGCTCGGTGGAGTAAAGTGAAATGGGGTAATCAATGGACAACAACAGCCAGGGAAATGATAACAAGAGATTTCGAAACTCCGGACAGACTTTTCTGATTCTGATTATTGCAGCGGTCGTAACATTTTTGATCTACGGCCTGATCCGGAATTTTTTCGTTTCCAATGTATCACAGGAATTGAGTTATACCGAGTTTATCACCATGATCGATCAGGACAAGGTACAGCAGGTCGAGTGGGGCGATACAGAGATTACGGTTCAGGTAAAGAACCAGAAGTCAGACCAGAACACGGAGAAAGACCAGGATCCGTACAGTCAGTATCTGAGCCAGAACGAACTTCAGTATTATGTTGTTCCAATCAACGCCGATGCAGAAAAGCTGGTGGATCGAATGTTGGAGCATGGGGTAAAGATCGTAAAGAAAAAACCGGATAATTCCAGTGTGATCGTGCAGTCCCTGATTGGTCTGGTGCTTCCATTCATTCTTCTTTTTGTGATCATGAATATGACCATGCGTCGAATGGGCGGCGGTGGCGGTGGCGGCATCATGGGTGTCGGCAAGTCTACGGCAAAGATGTACATGCAGAAGGAGACCGGAGTTTCCTTTAAGGATGTTGCGGGAGAGGATGAAGCCAAGGAGTCGTTGGTTGAAATAGTTGATTTTCTTCATAATCCTGCGAAATATACAACGATTGGTGCAAAGCTTCCGAAGGGCGCCCTTCTGGTAGGACCTCCGGGAACCGGAAAGACACTGCTTGCAAAGGCGGTTGCCGGTGAAGCACAGGTTCCGTTCTATTCCCTGTCCGGTTCGGATTTTGTGGAGATGTTTGTCGGTGTCGGTGCGAGCCGTGTTCGAGATCTTTTCAAGCAGGCTACACAGACAGCGCCTTGTATCATCTTCATTGATGAAATCGATGCCATCGGTAAAACGAGAGATACACGTTACGGCGGTAATGATGAGCGTGAGCAGACGCTGAATCAGCTGCTTTCGGAAATGGATGGCTTTGATGCCAGCAAGGGCATCATGGTTATGGGTGCGACCAACCGTCCGGAAATTCTGGATCCGGCATTGCTTCGTCCGGGTCGTTTTGACCGACGTATCGTAGTTGAAAAACCGGATTTAAAAGGCCGTGTCAATATCTTAAAGGTTCACGCTAAGGATGTTCAGCTTGATGAGAGTGTAGACTTTAACGAAATTGCTCTGGCAACCTCCGGTGCCGTAGGTGCGGATCTTGCCAACATGATGAATGAAGCGGCAATCACAGCGGTAAAGCATGGACGGCAGAAGGTTTCACAGGCCGATCTGTTTGAAGCCGTGGAAGTGGTTCTTGTCGGTAAAGAAAAGAAAGACCGTATTCTGAGCCAGCAGGAGCGCCGTATTGTATCGTATCACGAAGTTGGTCATGCACTGGTTTCCGCCATTCAAAAGGATGCCGAGCCGGTTCAGAAGATCACCATTGTGCCGCGTACGATGGGAGCACTTGGCTATGTAATGCAGGTGCCGGAAGAAGAAAAGTATTTGAATACCAAGGCAGAGCTTCATGCAATGCTTGTCAGCTATCTGGCCGGTCGTGCGGCAGAGGAAATTGTATTTGATACGGTGACCACAGGCGCATCCAATGATATCGCAAAGGCAACCAAGCTTGCCCGTGCCATGGTAACGCAGTACGGCATGTCTGAAAAATTCGGCCTGATGGGACTGGAGGCACAGGAATCACAGTATCTGAATACGGGACGGACGGTTATGACCTGTGGTGACGATACCGCAACTCAGGTAGACGGCGAAGTAATGAAGATTCTGAAGTCATGTTATGAAGAGGCCAAGGAAATTCTTCGCAGCAACCGTTTTGCATTGGATCGTATCGCAGAGTTCCTGATTGAACGGGAAACGATTACAGGCAAGGAGTTTATGCATATTCTTCATGATGTACAGAATGAAGAACGGATCCGAAACGGTGAGGCACCGCTTCCGATGGAAAATGCTTCCGGAGATTCTTCTGTTGTGTCCGATGCAGAGCATGCAGCAGGAGAGAATGGGTCTCAGAATACATCCGGATCGGAGAGAGAAAGCGCACAGTCTGAAATGAACGATAAAGCGCAGAAGCTTGCCGACGATGTGCGTAATGCAGAACATAAGCGCAGTTTTGATGAAGTCTGGGATGAATATGTACCGAAAGACTGAATGAGCTGACAGAATAAAAATACCGGGAGAGTTCTCCCGGTATTTTGTGTTATAATGATACGGATTAACGAACGGGATCAGGAATGTAACAGCATACGTCGGATAAACAGAAGTCGAATAGTTTACATAAATCATCGATGCTGGTCAGATTCATTGGAAGATCATGACGTAATTTATGAAGCATCGACGGTGATACATGGTAATCATGAATCATGCTGTACTGGGAGATCCCTTTTCTGCGAATAGAATGCCAGAATGGCTCGAAGCTAATCATAGTAGTACCGTCCTTTTCCGAGCAGATACGAAAAATCGTATCGTGGTTGTCATATCTAATTTCATTATATCGAGAGGTTGAAAAATAACTATTGGCAATACTAACTATAATTACAATATGCATCTTGGCGATACTTTTTGAGTTAGAATCCCACCGCGAAAGGCAAATGCTTCAAACGGATACTTACTCGTTTTCGAAAAGTGGTTTAAAAAAGCCCCTTCGCTTTGTCTTTTTATCGGATCTTCATGAAAAGGAATTTGGTCCGGATAATGAAGAACTTTTTACCCGGATTGCCATGC
>ONLM01000112.1 GCA_900318695.1 uncultured Eubacteriales bacterium
CGTTGTTCAGTTTCACAATGCTCATCGGTTCGATGAATAAGGTGGAACCGGTAGCACTCTGATCATGTACCATGCCAGGAAAGCTGGATTTATATTCGGCTTTGACCGGGAGACAGTAACGTCCGTCCCGCATGGTGATCACTGCATCCTGCAGCATGGCGCGGCTCTGATTCAGGATGCCGTTCAGGGAACTGTGAATCTTGTCTTCCAGAGCATGCTTTTTTTTACGCACGCTGAAAAGACCGGCGCTTGCATCATCGGCCACTTCATCCTCTGAAAGAATGCAGCGTGTGATTTCGCGATTGACCGGTCCCAAAGGCTCAATGCGGCGGAAATAGTCGGAGAGTGCGTCGTCCTGCTGCACGATTTCGGCATTGGCCTCCTCATCCTCCTGCAGCGGCCGGTTTTTGGTATAGTGTGCATGCAGACGTACGGCGCGGGATACCGGCTTCTTTGGCTCCGGGGTCTTTTCACAATCCCGGGCATAATCCTTTGCCCGGGCGGCTACGGTAAGAACACCGCTGATGGCCAGAAGCTCCGGAATCGAAAGGGAAGCTGCGATTTCAAGGCGTTTTAAAGAGCCGCGAACGTCCTTGACACCGGAAAAAGAAAGGTTGCCGAACAGACGGATGCGATCCTGCGCAGATGCCGTTTCTGCCAGATTCTGTTCGATTTCGGTCAGTTCTGTGGAAGGCAGCAGTTCTTCGGCCAGCTTTTTTCCGGCCTGCGATCCCGCGTACTCCACGAGCATGGTTTTGATTTTATTAAATTCAAGAGTCTTAAAAGCTTTCGTATTCATGCGTTATAGTATAACAAATCCTTCGAAACTTTACTATACTCTCTGACCGATGCCGGACAAGTCCTATAGACTTGTTATCAATATATCTGTATAATATTCTGTATGGCAGAAAAAGACTTTATAAAAGAAAATATTGTGGGGCGGCGGAATGACTGGAAAAAGACGGTTCGCCATTATGCCCGCGTAGGAATATCCGCACTTATGTTTGGTGTTGTCAGTGCGGCTTCTTTTGCTGCCGCGGAACCGGTTATTTCGGGATATTTGCATAAAAAGGAACCGGAGGAAGTCGTGCTTGTCACGGAGCCGGAAACAACAGCAGAGGAAACGACGCAGGCCGTTTCGCAGGCTCCGGCGGAGACACAGGCGGCTGTGCCGGAAACGGAAGCAGTCCGGAGTATGGTGGAAGATGCCATGAAGGATGTCATGCAGAAGGAGCTGGCAAATCATGAATATACCATCAAGGACTATGAGAAGCTGAACCAGAATTTGAAGGACATTGCCGCGGATGCAGAGAAATCCATGGTAGAGGTTCGCACCAGTCGTAAAACGACGGATTTTCTGGGACAGGAAATTGATTCCGGTACGACGTATCCGGGCATGATCATTGCCCATACAGCAGATGAAATTTTGATTCTTACCTCGGCAGAGGTGGGAAATGCGGAAAACGATCTGAGTGTTTCGATGCATCGGGACAGCAGTTATGCCGCGAAGGTCAAGGGTGTAGACGAAACCGACGGGATTGCTGTCGTTTCCGTGTCCACCATGGATCTGAAAAAGAAAGACAGTACGGTTCCTACCATCGCAATCGGAAACAGCGGTATGCTGCAGAGGGGAGATCTTCTGATCGCCGTTGGTGCACCGGCCGGAACCATGTATTCCACATCCGAAGGATTTGTATCCTATGTAAGCTATAATGCGGTTTCGGTGGATGGCACCATGGAGGTGACCATGGCCGGCATCCCGGTCGTAAAGGATTCGAAAGCATTTCTGATCAATACGCAGGGAGAGCTGGTAGGCTGGACCACATCGCGTCAGGATGCGAAACTGGGAGAAGCGCCGAATGGCTATTGCCGCATGGCGTCGATTTCGGATTATCTTCCGGAAATCGAGAATCTGAGCAATGGAATTGCATTTCCGTATCTGGGCCTCCGGGCGCAGGAAGTGACGCTCGAAATGGAGAAGCATGGACTGCCGCTGGGGCTTTATGTGCATGAGTGCGTGAAGGATTCGCCGGCGTATAATGCGGGAGTACAGAGCGGTGATGTTGTGGTTCAGCTGAATGACAGTGCGATTCATAATATGAGTGATTATCGGGAGGCGCTGAGCAAACGGAAACCGGATGACAAAGTGGATCTCATCTGCAAACGTCGCAGAGGTGCGGAGTATGTGGATGTGAAATTCAGCCTGACCGTGGGCAGCCGCTAATACAATATAGACAATCAGGTAACAGCAACATGGAAATGAAAGAGTTTTTTAAAGAGAGAACAACAGGAATGAAATATATCGAGAGCTTTTATGACGGCATGCACGTTGCAGATGTGTATCTCGTAAAGACAAAGAATGCAGCTTTGACGAAAAATGGCAAGGAGTATCTGAATGTTACTCTGCAGGATCGCACCGGCCAGATCGATGCGAAGGTCTGGGAGCCGAATTCGCCGGGCATTGGCGATTTTGATGTATTGGATTATGTATATGTAGAGGGAAATATTACCGTTTACAATGGCACCAACCAGCTTAGCATTCAGCGCCTTCGTGTTGCTGCAGAAGGCAGCTATGAGCCGAAGGACTATCTTCCGGTTTCCGGCCGGCCACTGGAGGAAATGGATGCCGAGCTTCAGAAGATGATTCAGAGTGTGAAGAATCCATGGCTTCATCAGGTTCTTTGTAAAATCTTTCTGGACAATGCGGCGTTTCATAAGGAATTTCTGCAGCATTCTGCAGCAAAGTCGGTCCATCATGGTTATGTGGGTGGACTTGCCGAGCATACATTATCGGTAGCCAATATTTGTGATTTCTATGCAAAGCATTATCCGGATCTGCACAGAGATCTTCTGGTGACAGCGGCGCTTTGTCACGATATCGGAAAGATCACAGAGCTCACGGCATTTCCGCGCAATGATTATTCGGATGAAGGCCAGCTGATCGGACATATTATCATTGGTTATCAGATGCTGATGGATGTTATGAATCAGATTCCAGAGTTTCCGACCGTGCTGAAGAACGAACTCGGACATTGCATTCTGGCGCATCATGGAGAACTGGAATTCGGTTCTCCAAAGAAACCGGCTCTTATGGAGGCCATGGCTTTGGCTTTTGCCGATAATGTGGATGCAAAGCTTGAGACTATGCGCGAAGCCTTGGATGCCGCTGAGAAGAGCGGCAAGGGCGCAGAAGCCGGCGGATGGATCGGTTTCAACCGTCTGATCGATTCCAATCTTCGAAAAACGAGCAGTGAAGCATAAAAACAGAAAGGATCGCCGGTTCTGAACCGGTGATCCTTTTTTTGAACATGCCCGGAGCAGAGCATGTTTCTATGTAGACAGCTTGCGGCATGCTGCTGCGTGATCCTTTTTATTTTTCGCGCATATGGTATTCGGTGTCTTCATCGATCATCTGCAGCATGATTTTGGCAAAGCGGGGATCAAACTGCGTTCCCATCCCCTTTTGGAATTCTTCCCGTACTTCTTTTTGTGGCATGATATCACGGTAACGGCGTCGGCTGGTCATGGCGTCGTATGCATCGGCAACGGCAATGATACGGACTTCGGTCGGGATCTGTTCGCCGGAAATACCGTCCGGGTATCCGCTTCCGTCGTATCGTTCGTGATGCCAGCGGGCACCGATGGAAAGCTTCGGACGTTCTTTGATGGTTTCCAGTATGCCGTAACCGATTTCCGGATGTTTTTTAACCAGTTCATATTCATCATCAGTGAGCGGTGATGGTTTGTTGATGACGGAATCCGGCACACCGATTTTTCCGACATCGTGCAGTAGTCCCATCATGTAGATTTCATCCTGCTCCTGCTTCGAAAATCCGGCACGTGCGGCAAGGTTTCTGGCGTATTCGGCGACTCTCGCGGAATGACCGTTGGTGTAGTTGTCCTTTGCATCAATGGCGGAGGCAAGAGCGCTGACAACCTGAATATTCAATTCTTCCACTTTTCGTCCGTAAATTTGTTCATTCTTGTAGCCGATGTAATAGAAGAATGAAATCAGACAGAAAGTGATGAAGGATACCATAATGGTAACGGCCAGCTGAGAATAGGTTTCTTCAAACAATTCGGAATTCCGGATGATGATCAGCGAATACCACTGATCCATTACCGGCGCGATGAAAAGCGTGCATTCCTCATCGCCGATCATAGTGCTGGTTCTGCCGCTGTCTGTATGGAGAATCTGCGGCAACAGTTCCGAACCGTAGATGTCGTTCAGATTTTGCCCGTTCAAGGAACTGTCCCGATGCGCAATGATGAAGCCATCGGAATTGATAACCATTCCATAGCCTTTTCCGGCGATTTCAATCTCTTCGGTGACATTCTGAATATAATTGAGCATGACATCCAGGCAGACGACATTTTTTTGCGGCGAATCCGCAGGAAGGCCGTAATCGGAAATGCTTTTTCCTATGGTAATGACAATCGAACCGGTTTGTGCATCCACATAAGGCGAGACAATCACGATGTTTCCATTTGCCTGCACGGTGGTTTTGTACCAGTCTCTAGAGACAGCATCGTAATCATCTGGGGGAACCCAGCCCAGACCATCCAGGTATTGCCCGTTGATGTAGGCATAGATTCCGGTGAAGTTTTCATCAAATTGCCGGGACTGTCGTTCTGTTTGATTTACAATGTAGTTTTCGATTTCTTGCGGTGAATTGCCGCTTTTTTCCATAAGATCCACACTGTCGGCAGCAACACGGAGTGTGGTCATAGCCATGGTAAGATAGCTTTCCAGGTCAGTAGCGGTTGCCTTGATTTCTTCTTCTGCACTTTCATATACACTGATTACCGAGGAATTGTATAAAAGAATATTGGTATAGATTACGGCAGATGCCATGAGGGCAAGTGTGACCGCGATTGTGACATAGAAATTAAGCTGAATCCGCTTCATTTCGTTCATGAGACGGCTGTTTGTGATCAGATGGCGGTAACGGGAGGTCAGGAAGAAAAGAAAAACCAGTACCAAAAGGATCAGAATGAGCGAAATGGCAAAAAGACAGGCCAGAAGTTTTTCTTCATTCTGGACATTTCCATAAACATCCGTGAGAGAATTTTTAATATAGAATGCAATCAGAAATCCTGCCGCACAGATGACAAGAATGATCAGAGAAGCGACCGTCTGGGCCAAAACCTGAAACCGCATTTCGGAGGCACTTTTTGGCTTTGTACTATAGCCCTTCGCATAATACTTTTCGACTCCGAAAGCCAGAAAAATACTAATGAAAGACCCGAGAATAGTGAAGTAGAGATAAGGATTCAAAAGCTCACTGCTCCAATCGAAGCAGGAGGCGGTCCACATTCCGTACTGGCTTATAAGATAGGAAAGAATAAGAAAGGATAGCCATGGGAATTTTCGGGGACGCAGTTTCCTGTAGCATAAAAGATCCTGCAGGCAATAAACCATGGTGAAAGTGGTGATGCCCACCTGCCAGAGATTGTTTAAAAGGCCGCCGTAGCGGATATAGAGAAGAAACTGGAAAAGATTGGTGAAAACAGGCAGAAGCATGAGGGGATGGAAGAAATGCTTTGCTTC
>ONLM01000115.1 GCA_900318695.1 uncultured Eubacteriales bacterium
GCGTCAAAACCTTCTTCAATATGTAGCATTTGGAGAAAGAAAAAGCAATGGCAGGGTAAAATTAGTCTGCATAATGGCTTTTATAGTGGTAATATTTATTAGTTCCATCTAACATGTGTCATAAGTAAGGTAACAGGAGGGGGTTGAATGAGTATAAAATACGCTATTCTAAAGCAACTGATCCGATGTATGGGAGTGAAGAAAAAGTTTACAGGAAAATCTTCGAAAAAATTCCTGGACGATATGAAACGGTACAATGCAAAGCTGACGATTCCAGATTTAAAAGAGGAAGGTTTTGATATCAGTCAGATTCAGGTGATGGGATGTACCGTTTTAAAACTGATTCACAAGAAAAAAACAGATAGAGCCAATTTATTCATTATAGGTGGAGGAATGGTTGCAGCTCCGAGACCAAAATCTATAAAAAAAGCGCTTCGGTACGCAAAAGAAACAGGACTGGATCTGTATGTACCATATTATCCGCTTTGCACAGAATATCCGGTTTCACGAGCTTATGAAATGATTCATGAAACCTATAAGGAGATTCTTAAATATTATCCGGCTGGAAATATAAGTGTACTGGGTTCGTCTTCAGGAGGGAATCTTGCTTTGGGGATGGTCCCTTATATTAATGACGGACATAATGAGGTTCCTATGCCGGGGCGTATTCTGGCACTCTCTCCAGGAACTTGTGTGGACACGGAGGATGAGTGGAAACGTATGCTTGAACTTGAAAAGACAGACATCATGATTCCGGCTGAATATATGAAGACGGCCGTTGAAATATTGCGTCATGGTGACAATTCAGTTCCGGATTATATGATATGGCTTCAAAGAGGAAATTTTGCCAATTGTCCGAAGACGACATTTATATATGGTTCCGACGAAACGTTATATGCTTGCGCACCTTCGTTTGAGGCGGCAATGAAGAACTATCATGTCGACTACGACATGATAGTGGGACAGGGAATGTTCCATTGTTATCCGGTTTTTCCGGTTGTAAAAGAAGCAAAGAAAGGCTGGGATAAAATCGTAGAGTTGGGGAGAAGTAATTTGTAGTACCTTGTGATGGTAAAATAGCTGATTGGATTCGAGGTATATTGCCATTGTGAAACTTAAGTTATATAGACGAGTGACTTAGTTGCGTTCATATGATATTGTCTTGCTATAATAAGCAACAATGCAGGAAGGAATTAGATGATCGTTATATTATTTTATGTGATAATAGCAATCACAGTTATTGCTGTTAATGTCATGATAAGGAGAAAATACAATATATGTTTCTAATTATGGGCTTTCAGAACGGCCGCAAAGAGATCCCGGTCAACCAGTCTATTCTTTGTGACCGTTGCGGGCATTTCGGTCATTATCACGCATGGATGAGCTACAATGCACTTACATTGTTCTTTATTCCTGTACTGAAATGGGGAAAAAGATACTACATTGAGAGCAGCTGCTGCCATACCATCTACGAACTGAACAGAGAAATCGGCGCACGCTTGGCGCATTGCGAGAAGGTAGAAATCACATCTTCTGATCTCACTGCACTGAATAATCAGACCGGCAGCGATCATACCAGCGGAAATGCAGGAGGATATTGTCCGAATTGTGGTGCAGTCGTTGCAAGCGACGATAATTTTTGCCCAAAGTGTGGTCGCAAATTATGATGCAGAACACACTTTCTTTTACCGCAGACCCGGAACAGCTGACCAAAACCCTTTGGGAAATCCGGAGCATTGATGAAGCCATAATTCATTTTGCCTGTTCATCGATTCTGGCTCACGACCGAGAGGCCGATTATCTCGAAAACCTGGACCAGCTCATCCAGGGCCGTGTCCAGCTGGATAAACATCAAAACAGCGGCATGCCCATCAATACCTACCCTTTTGGCAATAAAAAAGAGCGCCTTTCCCATCGTTATCTGGCTGTAAACCGCAGTACTAAAGAAAGCTTCAACCACTTCTTCTCAAAAATTGTCCTGCCGCATATGGAAACCATGATCCGGGAACTTCCGGAAAACGAGGAAAAGACTGCGCTCTTGATTGTCGACCACTGGAATGCCTCTGCCTTTGAAAAATATGAATCCATGCTTACAGAATACGCTTTGAAGCATCAACTTTGGACCATACTGCTTTTAGTAACCAAAGCCGGTGTCGTACAGATTCCGTATCTTCCGAACCGACGGCTTCTGTAACCCTACCGTCGCATTCCGTTTATACAAATTCATTCAACGGGCAAATTTCAATACCTTCTTTCGTAAGGCCGTCCCGAAGCTTTTCTACAAATGCAAGTGCCTTTACGCCATCACCATGTACGCAGACAGAGTCCACCTCTATATCGATATCTTTCCCGGTGATGGCCTGCACTTTATGTTCTTTAACCATACGGATGATACGGGTCAATGCTTCCGTCTCCTCCGTGATCATCGCGCCGGGTTTTTTCCGGTTCACCAGTGTGCCGTCTTCTTCATATGCCCGGTCTGCAAAGACTTCTGCCGCTGTACGAAGGCCCAGATTTCGGGCGGCCTTGTAAAGTTCACCGGCAGGCAGCGCCAAAACAATCAGCTCCTTATTATAATCACGAATCGCTTTACAAATGGCTTCCGACAGTGTTTCATCCTTAGCCGCCATATTATAAAAGGCTCCATGCGGTTTGACATGCTGTAATGTGCATCCCTGCGCCTGCAGAAATGCATCCAATGCTCCCACCTGATACAGCGTATAGGCATACGCTTCTTCGCGTGATATCACCATATTTCTTCTGCCGAATCCCATAAGATCCGGAAAACCGGGATGCGCACCAACCTGAATTCCGGCTTCCTTTGCCAGCCGCACCGTTTCCTGCATAACGACAGGATCCGAAGCATGAAAGCCACAGGCCACATTCGCACTGGTGATCAGCGGAATAATTTCTTTATCCATTCCTATCGTATATCGTCCAAAGCTTTCTCCGAGATCGCTGTTTAAATCCACTCGCATTATGATTTTCCTCCCTGTGTAAAGGCTTCAATAAACCCGGTGTCTGCCTTTCCCCGGCAGAAGGTCTCATTGTTCATAATCTTGTATTGAAAATCCAGATTGGTATCAATCCCCATAATCAATGTTTCATCCAATGCCGCGCGCATCTTCATGATTGCGGCGTCCCGGTCCGAAGCATGCACAAGGATCTTTGCAATCATGGAATCATATTCCATCGGAATTTCATAACCCGTATAAATTGCGGTATCCACCCGCACTCCATTTCCACCCGGAAGCAGCATACCGGTAATCTTTCCTGGACTTGGCATAAAATTCTTTTCCGGAATTTCCGCATTGATTCGGCATTCAATGGTATGTCCCCGAAGGGAAATATCTTCCTGCCGGAAACGAAGCGCTTCTCCCGCCGCGATACGGATCTGTTCCATTACCAAATCAATTCCGGTTTCCATCTCCGTAACGCCATGTTCCACCTGAATTCGCGTATTCATTTCCATAAAATAGTATTGCCCCGACGGATCCAGAATAAACTCAATCGTTCCGGCACTGTTGTAACCCACTGTCTGTCCGGCCAGAATGGCATCCTTGTACATCTGCATCCGGATACTGTCATTTATGGCTGGAGACGGCGATTCCTCGATAAGCTTCTGGTGATTTCGCTGTACAGAACAGTCACGGTCTCCCAATGCAATCACATGTCCATAACGGTCTCCCATGATCTGCACCTCAACATGCCGCGGATGCAAAATCAACTTTTCAATATACATGGTATCATCCGAAAATGCATTCGCCGATTCTCTCTGCGCCATATTGAATTCTTCTTCAAAATCTTCTTCCCGAAGGCATTCCCTCATTCCTTTTCCCCCGCCTCCGGAACTTGCCTTGATCATAACCGGAAATCCAATTTCCTGCGCGATTTTTTTCCCTTTTTCCGCATCATAGATCGGTTCTTTGGTTCCCGGAACAACCGGGACACCGGCTTCCATCATACATTTCCGGGCAGCGGATTTATTGCCCATGGCATCGATAATGTCCGGAGAAGGGCCAATAAAGCAGATATTATTCTCTGCACAGCGTCTCGCAAACGTGCTATTCTCCGATAAAAAGCCATATCCCGGATGAATAGCATCGCATTCCATATTGAGAGCCGCAGAAATAATGGCATCCATATTCAGATACGAAGCACGCGCCGGCCCTTCTCCTATACATACGCGGGAATCTGCCAGCCGGACATGCATGGCATTCCGATCCTCTTTGGAATATACTGCGACCGACGCAATTCCCATATTTCGAAGCGCGCGAATAATCCGGACGGCGATCTCGCCCCGGTTCGCAACCAAAACACGTTTAAACACAAACGACCTCCCTTACAGCTTCTTGACACGGAATAACGGCTGCCCATATTCAACCTTTTGCTCGTTGGATACCAGCACCGCCTCAATTTCACAATCAAACTCTGCAGTGATCTCATTCATCATTTTCATGGCTTCCAGAATACAAACGGTTTCGCCGGCCTTTACACGATCACCGACTTTTACATAGGCCGGAATTTCCGGACCCGCTGCAGAATAAAACGTTCCGACGATCGGAGATGTAATATTGACTTCCTTGTCATCTTCCACCGTAAGTGCATCCCTGTCATCCGGTACGGCTGCTGCATTGGCCGCCGGTGCCGCATAGACCGGAGATACCGGAACAGCTGCTCCGGCTGTCACGATCGGCGCATGCTCCAGCTTGGACAAAGAAATATGAAAATCGCCATCCTGAATGCTCATGGTCTTAAGAGAAGAATTTTCAAGAATCTTCACCAACCCCTCTATCTTTTCTAAATCCATAATCGAATCTCCTTTATTCTCGTTTTAGCTCTGCGCAAACAGCCGCTCCAGCCGTTTGGCCGTAAGTCGTACGTCCAGCACTTCCTTACATGGCCGGTGAATGCGGTTACGCATATCCTGCAGTTCCCTCTGCTCCAATTTCAGAAGTCTTTGCGCTTCCTCGACAGTGATCGCTGAAAAACGGATTTTATCGTCCATCCGGCATTGAACCAGCTTCGGCAAATCGACGGACGCTACCGTGGCAATTTTTGCATACCCGCCTGCCGTCTGATGGTCTGCAAGCAGAATAATCGGTTTTCCATGCGCCGGAACCTGAATTGCCCCCAATGCAATACCGTCGGATATGATATCCGATCCGTGTTTGGTATCGATAAACGGTCCTTCCAGCCGCATTCCCATGCGGTCGAAATTGGATGTGACGGTATAGTCGGAATTTAGAAATGCATCCACTCCGTTTCTCGTAAACATATCATTCTGCGGTCCCAATACGACACGAATCGTATGATTCGATTCCTCAAATTCATGGATCGGCAATGTCCTCGAGAGAAAATACGGAAGATACTTCCGGCGCTTAATCCGGGTTCCGATGTAATCACCATCCTCCAGTTTCCGCCCTTTAAATCCGCCAATCTGGCATTTGAGATTCGTACTGCGGGAACCCATTACAACAGGAATCTGAAGATAATTGGAGAATGCAATATAGCAGGTCCGGCCGGTTCGTGCGGAACCCACCTTTAAAACATCCCCCTTTTTTACATAAACCGCCGTATACATTGGCACCGGATCATCATTGATCTCCGGGCGGAAGTCTCCACCGGTCATGGCAATGATCATATCCGAGGTGAATTCAAGTGTCGGTCCCAGAAGTGTACATTCCAGTACCGCTTCATTTTCCGGATTGTCCAAAAGGAGATTTGCGATACGGAAAGAGCGAAGATCCATGACGCCGCCGACATTAAAGCCCTGGCTCTGGTATCCTGTACGTCCCATATCCTGTACTGTGGTGAGCATACCGCCTTTAATTACCCGAAAGCCCATGGTTTCCTCCTTCATGTACTGCACATTCATATTCATTGGCGTCAACCTGCGCCTTAATGGAACGAAACTCCATTTCGGTAATCGGCACAAAGCGAATATAATCGCCCGCTTCCACCAGAATCGGTTTGGTACGATTCGGATCGTAGGTTTTAACCGGTGTCATTCCCATGAGCTGCCAGCCACCGGGAGAATCCAGCGGATAGATACCCGTCTGTGAACCGCCAATGCCGACCGAGCCTGCCGGAATCCGTACTCGTGGACTGGCAAGCCGCGGTGTATGAATACGCTCATCGAGTCCGCCCAGATAGGTGAACCCCGGCAGAAACCCCAGCATATAAATCAGATAATCCTGCGAACTGTGAATGCGAATGACTTCATCCTCACTCAGCCCCGCATGTGCGGCAATTTCCGGAAGATCCGGCCCATAGCTTCCGCCATAAAGTACCGGAATCTCATAGACCTTTTTTTCAACCGTATCGGTTCGTGTATCCAGTTTTACGATAGACTCTACCCGCTCATACAGTTCTTTAAAGCTGATAACCAGCGGGTTATAGTTGATCAGAAGGCCTGCATAAGTCGGAATCATATCGACGATTCCCGAAATTTGCTGCATTCGGATCAGCTTTACAACTGCCGCAATCCGACGATTGACTTCAGGACTGATCACCTGCTCAAACTGGACAA
>ONLM01000026.1 GCA_900318695.1 uncultured Eubacteriales bacterium
CGGAGATACACACATCTATGTCGGAACCTCCGGATGGGTCTCCACCTTTTTAGATCATCAGGTGGTGGATATAAATGCGATGATCACCGGTGTCCTCTCCGCCTGCCGGGGCTACTACAATTATTATGCGGAGCTGGAAACCGCCGGCAAGTGCATCGACTGGATAAAGGACAATCTCATCCTGGATGAGCTAAGCGACTATTTAAAATCCTCAGAGGACACGACGGATTTTGAAAATCTGTTCAAGAGCATTTATACGTATATCTCTGATGCGATCAGCAAGGTTCCTCCCGGTGCGAACGGTGTTATCTTCACACCCTGGCTTCACGGAAACCGGTGTCCCTTTGAAGACGCCAATGCCGCAGGGATATTCTTCAATATAGGGATCGATAACACGAACAAGGATATGTTCCGCGCCATATTTGAAGGTATCGGCTATCACCTCAGGTGGTTACTGGAGTGTGAGGACAGGAAGGTGAAAACCTCCGATTCCATCCGGTTTGTGGGAGGCGGTGCCCTCTCTCCCGTATTTTGCCAGATGCTGTCCGATATCACCGGACGAAGGATCGAAACTATAAACAATCCACAGGAAGCAGGAGCCATCGGTGCCGCTTTGGTTGTGGCGGCCGGAATTCGCGGATGCGATGTCCGGAAGCTGGCCCGGAAGCTGGTGAAGCCCGTGCATACCTATGTTCCGGATTTAAAGAACCGGAAAATATACGAGAGAAATTACCGGGTATTTAAGCAGCTTTATAAAACCAATTCCGGGAATTTTAAAAAGATCAACGCACGAACCAAAGAGAATAAGGAGTAAGGAGGCAAAATGGATACTAACAGGATCCTAAAGGAAAATGAAATCGAAGCAAATCGTGTCCTGACACGAATCCTTCTCGTCACCCTGGGTTTAGTTGTGATAACATGGATCCTTTTCGAAACCGGGTTCTTCTATATTCGCGTTCAATTCCGCGAGCTGATGATCTCCAACATTCTGCTGCTGGCTATGGCCGCTGCCGCCAGTATATATTTCAAGTACGAAAAGTCCTGGATCAAGTATATTCTGATGGGTGCGATGACCATCGTTTTTGCCGTGACCACATCAGCGCTCACCTACAATGTTACCCTGCTGATCACCATTCCAATCCTGCTGTCCATTCGCTATTTCAACAAAAAATATACCATCTTTATCGCAATCCTTTCGACCATCGTATTCTATCTTGCTTATCTTTATGGCGCCAATCACGGTATGCTGGATATGAATTTTGTCCAGTATGCCCCCGGCACAACCATTGTAACAAATGAAAAAATGTGGTTAGATGACGCCGTGAGAGACATCCCTTACGAAAAGTCTCTCATGCTTTTTAACACCACCGTTTCCGACTATTTCGTCAAGCTTCTGCAGTATATCATTATTTCCGTTGCAAGCGTTGCACTTGTAGGCTGCTGCCAGAAGCTGATGCAGAAGCAAAAAGACCTTACAGAAAGTACAGCAAGAATCGGCGCCGAACTGGAGCTTGCAGAGAAGATTCAGCGCGATATGCTCCCAAGCATCTTTCCTACATTTTCTGAGCAGAAGGAGTATGACCTATATGCCACTATGACCACTGCAAGAGAAGTAGGCGGAGATTTCTACGATTTCTTTAAGATTGATGATGACCATCTGGGACTGGTAATCGCCGACGTCTCCGGTAAGGGAATCCCTGCTGCGATGTTTATGATGACCGCCAAGACTACCATAAAGGACTATGCCCTGACGAACAGAGATACAGCAGAGATTTTCACAATAGCCAATCAACGACTCTGCGAGAATAATAAAGCCGAAATGTTTGCCACCGCATGGATCGGAATTCTGAATATCAAAACAATGATCCTGCAGTATACAAACGCCGGACACAACTACCCTCTTATCATGCGGAAAAACAGCCCTTGTGAGTTTTTGGCAGATTCACATGGACTCTTTCTGGCCGGTCTTGATGATACAGAATATGATAAAAGCGAGATCAGACTCTC
>ONLM01000116.1 GCA_900318695.1 uncultured Eubacteriales bacterium
CGTCTGACTCACCGGAGCGATACTGCAGAAGCGCTACTCTGGATGCCGGCGTACCGTCTCTCAAATCCTCCGGTGTAAGACCATACCAATGCACAGTAACATCGGCATGATATCCCTGGTCCTTCTTAAAGGTATTCGTCCGGTTTGCACTGCCACCGTACGGAATTCCGGAAAGAACCGCATCCTCTGCAAGTGTTCCGTTTTCGGCATCGGCAAAATACAGTGTCTTTACCTCTTCCGGAAGTACTTCCTGCAGCTGATAACTCTGATATTTCCGTCCCTCAAACGTATATTTCGGAACCGGAATACTGATTTTGTCGGAACCCGTCGTGGTTCCAAGGGCATCGGACGAAACCGTCGTGCCCGAAACCTCACGCTGATTCTTTATATAGACATCGGAAACAACCGCATTCTCATTGATCGGCTCATAGCTTATGCCGTCCCGGGATGCCTGCACAGTAAAGCGCAGTGTATCCGGATAAATCTTTGTCGTTCCGTCGGCTGCCAGGTTGCCGGCCCAGGACTTGTTCACATTGACCGCTCCCTGCGCCATCGGACGAATGACAATGGTACCGGAGATTGCACTGTCCTCTTCCGCATTATCCGCAGCGTTGGTATCATTGCTCAGCGTCTCCCGCTTTGCCTTGTACGGTGCCGCATAAACGTCCATGGCAGAAACCGTTGTTTCACCGGACTTTCTGGCGCTTTCGATATGGAAGCTTCTCTGTGTTTCCTCCTGGAACGTATAGCGTTTTCCATCGGTACTCGTCGTATCCGTGGAATCTGTGGCGGATGGTGCTGCCTTGTATCCACCACTGATCTTATACTCGGAATTTTTGGTAGTACTGATGACTTCGAAATATACATATTCCTTACCATCGGCATCATAACGGTCAAACGAATCGCTATAGGTATCGATCCAAAGAGAAGTATATTCTCCGTTTACCTTTGTATATCCCTTGTTCGTATAATCATGGTTCTTGGTGCCCAGATTCTCGGCATTGGAAAGCGCAATGTTCCGGAGATCGGAATCTGCAGCCGCATCTTCTGTTTCACTTGCACTGAGAACCTTACGATACAACGTTGAATAAATATCCGGAAGTTGTGCAGAACCAAGGATCTCCTGCGGATCGCCCTTCCAGAGAATATGGAATACCGGCGTAACCTTACCGCTCAAAGTCTCCGTGAGATCGAACTGATAGGTATCGAAGGAAAGTCCGCTCTTTTTCTGAATATATCCGTTCTTACAACGTTCTTCGCTTCCGCTCTCTTCCCGGTCCGCTTCATTTGTGGTATCCAGGAAGCGCTGTTTGAAATAGTACTCTCCAGCCGTTCCGGTATAGTGACTGTCCTGATTCTCAACCTCCATACTATAGGAAAGGAAGGTACCATCCGCATCGTATTTCGGATAGGAAAGAATCTGGGATGACTTTTCGATCACCGGCGCATCTTGCGAATCATCCTGTATTACCGTCATCATGGTATTCAGAAGATTCTCAAACGTATTCCGGACTGCCGTAAACATACTGAGAAGGCTCTGGGCCAGGCCGCTGTTCTGGCTCGTGTCCCCGCTTTCTTCCCTCTTTCCGGCAAGTTCAATGTGGTCTTCGACATTTTTTCCGGAAATTTTGATCTTTACATTTTCCGGACGAAGTTTCAGGCGATCATGATCATCCTTCCAGGTTACCGTAGCCGTAAAGCGAGAAACACCGACACGGCGGTTCTCGAGACGGAACAGATTGACCTCCGCCTTTGATGCGACTTCCTGAATATAGAAATACTCACTTTCTTCCTGTGAGCCGGCGGTTTTTCCCACATTTACAAGCGCATGGTTTCCATTGATCTCTGTTGTATCTGCCTTGCAAAGATCCGCATTTGCCTTAAGGATCGACAGGGCAAGCTCATCCTGCTCGGTATCACCCAGGCGGTGCTTTTCATTGCCAATGCCTGTTTCTACCACACGGAATACACCCTTTTCCGGGTATGTGCCGTCAGCAGAAATTTCGGAAGCCGATGCAAGCTGCCACAATCTTGCATAATTGCGCTGTCCATCCACCTCTTCGTCATCCGTTGAAAGATTTCCCGGAATGGAAAGCTCTACATAATCGCTCTGGGCCGGAATGCAGATTTCATTGTTCTGCTCCGGCGCAAGCGGTACGGTTTCCCAGTCACCGGACTGCGGATGATACTGCAGAACAAAATACACGTTCTTACGTGCACTTCGGTTCGGACCAACCTTCCATACATTTTCTACCTTAATCACGGAACTTGGTCCCATACCGAGATAGAAGCGTACGGTTTCATCATGCTGTCCGTAGCAGTGTCCGTTTTCCTTCTTCAATGCGTCCTTATGCTCGGCATCCGGACCTGTGATTCCATCCGGATCTGTGATTCCATTGTACTGAAGGATTTTTGATGAAACGGTATAAATCAGCTCCCGTCCCTCGCTGTCATACTGCGGGAATAACGCTCTGCCTGCTTCCTTCTCATCCTTCACATCCTTCACATCAAATTCAATGACGATATCGTTTTTGTTCTCATTACAACTCGGAGCACTCACATATCTGTTGTCACTGCTTTCTGTGATTTGACAATCAAGCTCACTGTCCGCATTCTTTACGACCGATGCCGTAGCGAACCCCACGATTTCATTGTCCTTCCGGATTTCATAGCGAACCTTTAAGTTTTGAAGCTGTTTTATTTCTCCGCTGATGATCTGCTTCACATGAACCACTTCATCCCCCACCAGCGTAAATGTCGTCGTGCCGGTGGATTGAACCGGAGCACTTTCTCCACTCGTACCGGTGCCGGTTGCAGATTCTGCGGTTGTCTCATCAGAATTCGTGATCTGGTAAGCATATCCTTCCGGATCATAAATTGTTTTTTCTTTACCGGTAAGATCCTCTACATCCGTCTGATTACGGAACTTCATGGACTTTGTCACAAATCCATAGTAGATGGTCTTTCCCGTTTCATCATAACGGCTGGCAGAAAACTGCAGTTCCTCACTGGTATGCTCCTCGGAAAACTCATTTGTATCTTTGGTATCCCCGGTCTCCTGATACTGCTCTCCTTCTTTTCGGCTCAAAGCACCGGTAATAACGGCATTTACATTTGGATGTGCAGCCGCCTTGAACTGATAGCGATGTGCCAGAACCGTCTGTCCCTTAATAAGCTGATAAACCGAAGCACCGTTCGGGATAAAACTTCCGGCCGGTTCACTGTTCTTTTCATAGGAAACCGTACCGACCGTATGATTCTCCGCAGCATAATAGGTGGTATAGGCGCCCTTTACGTCCGCACTTTCCTTTTTATGCTGTTTTAATAAGTAGATATATTTAATACCGTTTTCATCAAAGGCCACATCGGTAAAAGCATCTTCCGCCTTCGACGGCTGCTCTTCAATAACCGCAAGCTGATGACTGCTCTTGGCAAGAATGGTCGCTTCGGTATCGGAATCCACTGTTCTGGCTTCCGCCGGAAGAAGCAGACGTTCTCTGCCAAGTTCCCAGTACGGCGATGCATTGGCATAGGAATACTGCGGTGTATCGAGATAACGATATGGAGAATAGCTCAGTTCAGGACGGGCCGCCTTCACTTCATCACTGCCTTCATCGTACCACTGGTTTCGGATAAAGATTCGTGTGGTACCCTGCAATACAGCCTGATACCCCGAGCCATTCTTGCTCAGCGCGTAGTAGGCCGTTACCAGATCATCCGGATTTATGAAATCCAATGCAACATCCAGCTTTATGAAGGTCTTTCCGTTTTCCTCCACCTGGTTCTCATCGTTTAACTCAATGCTGTAGTGAATTTTGCGACCCTCGGCGTCCCGTTCCGGAAGACCGGAAATGCTGTAGCCAAGTTTCTGTCCAAGCTTCGGATCTGCATTGGCGCTGACCTCTGCCGCGGTTTCCCGTATCGTGATTGCCGGATTCGAGTCCGTCTCTCCCAACACTTCACTGCCGCCAAGATTCAACCGAAGATCCTCTGCCGTTTTTAATTTACTAAGCTTCACGGTGGATGCTTCCGCGCCTTCCGGTTCCGCTTTCAGCAAAAACTGTGAAAGCAGCGTATCCGAAGCCGGTCTTCCTTCATATTTATTCAGGTTATCCTTGATGGTTACATCAAATGCCGCTGTCGCCTTATAGGAAATGGCTTCAACAAATTTAACCGTTACCTTTAGATCTCTGTTTTCTATTCTGTATTGCCGGTTTTTAAAATGGAATTCCTCGGCATCTCCCAGCTTCGGTGCAAATTCATAGGAACAGAATGCACCATCGACATCGAAGATCGAAAGTTCTTCTTCGGAACTGTCATCCGAAAGACCCCATTTTACTTCGCTGAATTGAAGATAGCCATTTCCCTTTTGAACCTTGCAGTTCAAATTTTCGGGACTGCCGATTTCACTTGCGCTGGCTGCATGCTCATTTGTCTCATGCACTTCAACGATTTCTACCGTACTCTCTGATGCGGTGGATTCATTTCCTGCATCAGAGGAAGCATTGCCGTTTGCATCTCCGGCCGCTCCGGAATCCGATGCTCCGGAACGATGGGAATCGGTAACCTCGCTTGCACTGGCCGTCTCTTCTTCGGAAGTCCTGCTCAGCGAATTACTGAGTCCATATATAATGCCATACTTCCTTTCCAGTTTTTTTACGATGTCACGAAGTTTGACTGTTCCTTTTCTTCGCATCTCTTCGGAAACCGCGATGTCGAGTTCTGCGCTTTCCTCGGAATTTTCGGAGTCCAAAGAAAGCTCCAATGAAATCGTATCGGCTTCCTCCGCTCCGTTCTCAGTCGTATTGGCATAGGCCGGCAGCGGGTTCATCACCACGCTGGCCGGCAGACTGACCGCCGTCACAATGGCCATGGTCAGTGCAAGTAATCTCTGCTCTAGTTCTTTCATGTATTAAACCCCATTTCAGTATCCGCATTTTACGTCCCGCAAAACCGTGTTCCTTTCAAACCTCCGTCTTTGCTTCCGATAAAACCGACACAGATTCTCAAAAATAGAGTCAGTGACTGCAGGGACAGCCGCTGGCTCTATATCTGAATACTCATTCCTTTATCTGTACCGCGTGCCAACGCACTGCGGTGTTGGAAACGAATCCGCTGTAATATCCTTAAAAAAATAAAATATTTTGCACAAACGATTACAGCGAGGGATATTTTAGCATCATTTCCAGATCCTTAAGATTTATCAAATAAATAGCGTTATTTATATTTTTTATCTGTATTATCTTTTTCTTTTCATCATTATGCAAAAAGTAAAATATTTTTGAAGTATCTATCTGTACAATGTGTATACAAAATCAGTTTTCGCATATTTTTAATTTTTGCAGTTATAATATTTTGAACAATCCATAACTATTAAATATATACATATTTTTAATTATTCCCATAATTTCCGTCTATATTTTAAAGTTATCGTATGGCTTTCAGATCATGCCGGAGATCTGCCAGCGTGTGCTTCCGCATACGTTTTTCCATCGCTTCCTGA
>ONLM01000117.1 GCA_900318695.1 uncultured Eubacteriales bacterium
CCGACAATCGGTCCCTGCGCTATTTTCGGGAAGTACAGCATAAAAAGTGAGAAGTCGAGAAATGACAGCTTTCCCAGCGCCGTTCCATTCGTGCCGGAATTTTCCCGAAAATGAAGCCTTACATCCGAAGACATAGCTGTAGAATCACCAAAAATCTCTCCGCGGTAAAGATCCGCCAGAAAGCCAATGGCTTCAAACGTATAAAAGCTGATTCCCAAGGGCAGAGCAATATGCAGAAGCGTCCAATCCTTCTGAAAGGCGGCATTTGCACTGGCAATAAAAAAGTCCATGTACTTGAAATACACGAGAAGTAAAAGGTTGAACCCTACGCCGGCGCACAACCACAGTTTTCTCCGACTGATCTTCGCCGCCTGCGCCTGCTGCCGAAGCATTAAAAACGCAAAGCTGTAATTCGCCGCAACACTGCACATCAGCAGGAGAAGATACGGGATTCCCGCATATGCATAAAAAAGAAGGGACGCCGCAATCAAAAAAAGCTTTGCCAGTTTCAGCGAATGTTTCGCCGCAATATGAAAGCCCGCTACCGTAAGCGGTAAAAAACATAGTACAAAAAGATAGGAATTAAAATACATGGAACACTCCACTTCACTAGATTCCCGTCCATTATACGGATTTTCCCCGTTTTATAAAAGTTTTTTCTATACAAAGTAAACCACACTCGCTACAATGAAGAGCGAATGTGCAAACGACTACGTCATTCCTATACGACGGGTCCTACTATTGGGGAAGATGTGAAAGGGACAGAACGATTCTTATGATCAATCGGGAAGATATGTTGGAACTCAGCCGGCGCATGACACCGGAACGAAATCATTTCAGCCGTGTTGCCGGCGCTTATCTGGATGAAGAGGGTTTTGTGGACGGCAGCTTCAATGTCCATTTCCGAAATCTCCACGGTGCGGAGCGGAATCAAATGCTACAGATTGCCAAGCAGGTGGTTTTTTCCGAAACAAACCGACAGTTGGTTCGATACCGGCTTCCGGCTACGATTCAACACAGCGCCTTTCCTTTGCTTCAAAGCTTAAAACAGGATGATTTAAAAAACGACGCTCTGCTTCTGACCCTGTATGAGTCCCTGGGTCCGGTCCTAAAGCTCCACCGTTCTTCTGCCGTCTATCTTTTTCACGGGGTTTATGATGTACCCAGAAAAGCCAGCGATAAGGAGCGGCTCGATGAATCCGAAGAAGTCTATTCTTATCTGATCGTTGCCATCTGTCCGACGGATCATGCGCAAAATCCGGGCATGCCCGTTTGCGGCTGTCTGTATCCTGCTTTTTCCGATCGAAGCACCGATTCCGGGCATGTGGATGTCTTCCAGATCCATCCGGATATGCCGGTAAAAGGCTTTACGCATTGGCTGGTAAAGGGGCCTGACGCCGTCCACTGATCCCCGGCCTCGCACTCGATTTTTAGTTAAGGAATCCTTGAGTATTTCAAGGATTCCTTTTCTTTTGTTCACGCTTGTCACGGTGCCCATATGTGCCCAGTAAACTATAGAGCCTGTTTGATTAAATCATATTTTTGTCTAGCTTCAAACTGACTTCCGGACGACAGGAAGCTAAACATTTAATGCCTTGCTCTTATGAATCAAGCTTATCGAATTATGGCTCATCCGTCATTTGCCGCATATTCAAGAGCTTGAATATGAATCAAGAAGCTTTTATCCGAGAAGAATTTTTTAACGGCTTTAATTGACATGTGATAACTCAAAAGTTATCATAGTATTAAGGAGATGTCATATGTACGAGGTAATCTTTTATCATGACAAAAATGGAAAATCTCAAGTGCTGGATTTTTTGAAAGAGCTTGTTAAGCAAAAAGGAAAAGATGCAAGGATCAATGCGAATAAAGTAAATGATTATATTCAGTCATTGGCTATGTACGGAACATACATAGGTGAACCGGTATGTAAACATCTTGACGGTGAAATATGGGAATTAAGACCACTGAGTAACCGTATATTATTTGCCGGAGTAGTTGATGGAAAGTTTGTACTACTTCATCAATTTCCGAAAAAAACGCAGAAAACACCAAAACGTGAGATTGAACAAGCCAAAAGAGAATTGGCAGATTATATGGAAAGGAGCCGGAGCGATGGAAAAGTTTAAAACATGGGATGAAGTTCGTTCGGAACTGTTTACACAGGAAGAGATAGCGGAGAGCGATTTAAGGGTTGCGCTTATGGGGGAATTGATAAAAGCACGAAAAGAACGAGGGATAAGTCAAAGAGAGCTTGAAAGATTATCAGGTGTTAAACAGCCCATTATAGCAAGGATAGAATCCGGTACCGTATCGCCTAAGCTGGATACGGTCATGAAACTCTTGGCTGCTATGGGAAAAAAACTTGCGATAGTTCCTTTGGGATAATAATTAACTAGTCATAGATAAATAGAACCATTTAAAAAGATTGAATAAAAAGATGTGGCAAATCATTTATGGGTTGTCACATCTTTTTATTATATAAGCTTAAAATATTATATGATTTGGACGAATATCACAAAAAGCATGTGATATGCTTTATCAAAAATCAAAATAGCCGATGTACTCTCGCTTTATTTCTTCCAGATCCGCCGCCGGGTACTGTACAAGAATTTCCGTCGCCCGGCTTTTCAAATAATATTTTTGCGTCATGTTCAGCGCCTTGGCCGCTTTATGGACAAAACACAGTATCCCGGATACCTGCAGATCGTGCACCGTATACCCCGTATAACCGGTATAGGCAAAAATCGTCTGCACCAGCTGCTCTATATGTGCGGTTTTCTTCGCATCATCACTTAAATCTACATCCAGAAACTTTCTCAATGCAAAACGGCTGTCCAGCATCGGTTTAAGGCCGTTCTCCGCATCGTAGCTTCGATATGCATTTTCTGTATATGCACGCTTTCCTGCTTCCACCAGCCGATCACTCACCTGTATCGTCCGCCCCAGAAAGGTTGTCATAGTACCATCGCCATGAAACTGGTGCAGCTTTACATGAAACAATTCCGTATACCCTTCGCCGCCGAGCCCTTCGAAAAGACCCAGTACCACAAAACGGTCATAGAAATTCAAGAGCTTCTGAAGAAGCTCCTCCAGTGCCTGCATGGTCAAAATATGATGTTCTGCAACATATCTTTCATATCTCGTTCTTGCGTCATCATTGTAATTTGTCACGTCCATAAAAACGCCCTCATACATTTTACTGCCCTGCTTGCATCGACTTTAGAACGGCAATTTTGTCCTGATATAACTTCACTAAAAAGTCTTTCCGTTTCTGACTCAAAGAGCCGCTCATCTCTAATTCCTTTTCTATCATCTCACTATTCGGCAACTTCGACAGATCTATTTTTCTTAAATCCGAAACATGCTCCAAGCATTCTCTCTCCGTATGATACAATCCATTCACTCTCGTATGCTCTGTATCGATCGGCAACTCATATTCCATGCTCTCGCTACTTCCGGAATCATAAACCGGTGCGGTCTGAATAATCTTTAGCGAATCCGGATCCCGCAGAAATCCAATATTCCCCTGATGTCTGTCACGATTTGTAATGAGAAAATCCACCACAGCCTGTATGTCAAGGTATTCCCGTGTCTGCTCTACAGGAAATCCGTATGCTTCAGCCCGTTCAGCTAAAATCCGGTACAAATCTTCCTGCTGCGTAAGATTATATTCCTCCAGCAAATCATATGCTGTGATCAATTCCAGACTTTCCGTTGTAAAAGCCTTACAAAAACATCCCACAAGCTGATGCTCCGTATTGTATACATACTGATATCTGCAATACTTACTGTAGCCTTGGTTCTCGTATATCATATTCGCTATTTTCTCACGGATAATCAAAATATCATTGGATGGAGATGTTTTTTTGCATAGAAATAATTCTGTACCATTATCTGTTTTCTGACAAAACCAATACTTCTCTAATTCACCGCCTAAAGTTGAATTGACCGCATTATTATAATATGCCTGATCCGCAAGGTTCTCCTGTGTGAGAATATCGACTTTATCATAACCATACAACCTGACGTCTTCCCATGTCATCCGCTCTTCTTTGGTTCGTATCCAATAACAATCATCCAGCGAACATGCATGATTTTCCAACATCCACGCCAGTTTGTTTTTAGCTCCCCCATACTTATATCTGTTTTTACGGTTTACAGGTACCGTACGATCATTTAGCCAAAAATCGACCAGCGAACATCCTTCCTCATTCAAAAGTAAATTTGCATCTCTCTTTTCCGATACAAATTCCGAGGCCTGATGAACTATGCGCTTTAAAGGAAGCGGAAGATGCGCTGCCGTTTTTTCATTGACGACAGCGCTAACCACTTCTGTTTCCAACTCAAACGCGCAAACCGGTATATTTTTATGAAGAAGTATATATGTCGTACTCAATCCCACAGATCCTTTGCTGTATCCAATAACTCTATTTTCTTAGAAACCTTTTGATATTTCTCGTTAATCAACGAAACCATCCCGTCTTCAATATCCCGCAATATAACTGTTTCCAGTAATCTGAGTGCATAGTCCGGCGGCATACGATATGCCGTGCTTAATCTGGACGCTTCCCACTGCTTCACCGTTTGCAGTGATATAAAATATTTTTCGGCAAACTCCGCCTGGGTCAGTCCCGTCATACCACGCAGTTCTTTGATATTCAGCATTATTCGTCTCCCGAAGTATACATTGTATACCTTTATTGTAATCTGTCGTCTCTCTTTCCGCAAGTAAAAAAATAACCTGCTTGTCTCTTTTATTAAGAGACAAACAGGTTATCTAATTTCTTATTTCTTTAAAGCCGTCGTCTGGTCATCTGCGATGCCCTGCGTACTTTCCGGAATGAAAATGATCTTTACGGTATAAAAAATCAGCTTAATGTCAAAGAGAAGGGATCTCTGTGCAATGTAAATGAGATCCAGCTTTAATTTATCCTGCGGTGTCGTATTATAACGGCCATATACCTGTGCATACCCGGTAAGACCGGCCTTAACCTTTAAGCGAAGACGGAACTCCGGCAGTTCTTCCTCATAGAGGGATGCAATCTCCGGACGCTCCGGACGCGGTCCTACAATGGACATATCGCCCTTCAAAATATTACAGAGCTGCGGAAGCTCATCGATTCTGCACTTTCGAATCACCTGCCCCACCGGCGTGATCCGGTCATCATGTTCACTGGAAAGACGTGCTCCCTGACCTGCCTCCGCATCGACACGCATACTGCGGAATTTCAGAATATCAAAGACCCGACCGCCGGTCGTTAACCGCTTCTGCCGATAAAAAACAGGACCGCCATCCGTAAAATGGATGCACAAAGCCGTTATAAGAAATATCGGGGACAATACAACCAATCCGATCAAAGACAGAAGGATATCAAAAAGACGCTTTATACCCGGATAGTACCACTTAACCGGAGACTTGCGGTTTCGCAAATACGGCGTGTCAAATGTATGTGATATCTCATGATTCAAGGTCAAAAGATCCGTAAGCTCCATGGAAAGATGGATATCCTTCCCATGCATATCGCAAAACACAATCAGCTTATTCTTTAATTCATCCTTTACGTTGTATAAATATACATCCTTGCAGCTGTCAAGAATCCGATAAATCTCACTGAGCTTCGCCGTTTCCGGAAGGCATTTTACGATCCGATACCGGTACGGCATTTCCTCCATCTTTTCGACGAGAAGCTTATAGTCCGGAGATCCATAAATAATCAGCATCCGCCGCGGTTCATCCAGTGCCGCATAAACCCGGTTCAGAACAAAAATCACGGCCGTGATGCAGAAAAACTGCAAAAGGAATCCTATGAAAAACAGTTCGAATTTAATGCGCGTAAAATCATGGAACCAAAAAAACGCTGCCGTATACAGCACGATATCGGCAATGCTGTAGGAAAGCATTTGCGAAAACGTCAGCTCCCACAGACGATACAAACCGATTTTCAACGCATGGTACATCCTCGCAAAGATATAATACAAAACGGAAAACATGACGCCTACGGCGAAAAGAGTCCGGTATCCGAAGTATCCTTCATCCCAGCCGACACCTACGTTATAGTACCAAAGAGCCGCCGCGGATATAAATGCCAATGTTACGCTTATACCTGTATATACTATTTTGACGAAGCGCTTTCCTGCTTCCTTTTTTTCCTGCTTGTTCAATGTATTCGTCTCATTTCGTTCTAGATTCATTTTATAAACACATTTCGCTCATTATACCATAAATATACGAAAGCTTGAACCACAACCATTCCACTTGTTTCATCCACTCCCCATTATACAGAAAGATCCAACTGCAGAATTTTCTGCAAGCTGGATCTTTTCTTCACGCTGAACAGAACGCCCATCCTCCCGGACACTTCTATTCATGATTCATTCCATTTTAATTACTTTGCGAAATTTACCGCAACATTAGATGCTGTGGTAAGGATGGCCTTGCTTCCGGCAAACAGGAAGTTTGCAAAAGTCTTTGCAAGCTCATCGGTTGTCTTTGAAGTATCTACTGTAAGAGAAGTAGAACCATCGGCATTCTGTGTAAGCTTAAACTCACCATAGTGGTACTTAGCACCATCGTATAAAGAAACGGTTGCTGTCGAATCACCGGTCTTCTTTACCTGCGCGATGGAGCCTTTCAGAGAACCATCCGGTGAACTTACGAACTTATAGGTTCCGTCAATGCCTGTGCTGGAAGCTGCCGCTGTGTTTGCAGTTGCAGAAGTACCGGAACCGGAAGTCATAGTCGGCTTCTGTGCGGAAGTATCTGCTGTTACTGTGTTTGCAGATGCACCAGTCTTTGTAAACTCATACGCATCCACATCCACGCCATTATTCTCGGCTCCCTTCGGGAAGAAAGCCAATGTATAGCCGTTTGTTCCAAACTTACCACCGGCCAATGCACCATTGTTTGAGCTTACAACAACAAGTGAATTATCGCCCTGAAGCTTTGCAACACCGCTGTCATTGATCTCACCCGCAGCAACGGTTACGGCATAGCTTCCATCCGCATTCTTTGCAATGGTTGCCTGATATGTGCTGACCGGAGTTTCCTTGGTATACGTTCCTACATATGTATCGGCGCCAACCACATCCTTTGTGTTTACTACCTTAACCTTCTTTACTTTATTTGTTTTATTTGTCTGTGCTGCATAGGCTGTCATGGAAAGACCCATCGTCACTGCCATCATTGCTGCTACAACTACTACACTCTTTTTCATACGTTATCTCCTTTGAAAATGGATGAAGAATTTCAATGACTATATTCTGCCACATTATTCCGAAATTTTCACCTTAAATAATTATGTAGATTTATGCTTTGTTTCATGACTAAAAATTAACTTTTCTTTACTGCACAGATATATTCAAGAAATCGCCTGTAATGCTTCCTGAATGCAGATACAGAGATTCGAATACCTTTTTATTGAATTCAGACCGCACTCAATGTGTGTCCATGATTTCTCATAGTCACCATTTACAGAAAATA
>ONLM01000119.1 GCA_900318695.1 uncultured Eubacteriales bacterium
AGCATTGGAGGTTTTTTTATCTAGGCTAAAGCCGAACTCGGAACCACCTGTCAAACAGGTGGTTTTTTTGGCTGGAACCAAAAAAGAGATGATGCTAAAAACATCATCTCTTTTTTTCTTTCCAATCTACAGTTTTTATCCCCTGAAATGATATATAGATCTACTAATACTTTGCCTTATATTTAACAGATTTCGGTTCGAAATAATTAATATCATGATGCTTCACATTATGATGAATTGGGCTGCTGTGTTTTAATTTATACAAAATTGATACTTTACTAACAATCTCAGCAAAGTATAATAAAAATAATTGCCGTCCAATATAGAAGGTTGTCAATAATGTTAATAGGAGGATGCCTATGGAGTTACAGATTCAAGATTTGGTTTCATCGATCCGAAAAGAAGGTATCGATGCTGCCAATGCAGAAGCAGAATCAATCCTCGCTGAAGCAAAAAAGAAGGCCGATGCGATCATTTCCGATGCTAAAGCACAGGCAGAGAATGCTAAGGCAACTGCCGAGAAAGAAATCGGAATCATGAAGGAAAGCGCTTCTGTCAGCGCTCAGCAGGCGAAACGTGATGCGGTGCTTGCATTCAAGACAGAGATTCAGAAAGAATATGAAAATATCCTGAAGAAAGATATTAAAAAGGAACTTTCAGGTGAAGCTCTTGGAAAACTGATCCGTGCGGCAATAACGGGTGAAGATGTTTCCACTTATACAGCTGAAGTTGCTGAAGTAACCGAGGCTTTACAGGGTGAGCTTGCTGAAGAGATCAAAAATGGTCTCGAGATCAAACCTACCAAGGGTGTCAATGCAGGATTCCGTCTTGCTTCCAAGGATGGCTCCGGATATTTCGATTGTACCGATGAGGCAGTTGCTGAAATGGTAATGCCTTACTTCCGAGACCTCGACATCTAATCAGGAGGTAGAGCTCATGGCTTCATATTACTACTTAATATCAAGCCTGCCGGATCTGAAAAGTGATGGGGAAATGCCTTTAAGCTACGAGGATTTCCTGGATATGTGCCAAACAACCGTAAGTGCCAGCACATATACCATTCTTAAAAATCTTACTCTCTCTTCCAATGAGGGTCCATTGATCAAGGAATGGGCACGCACCTACAGTTCACTGACAAAGGAATTAAATTATCAAAGAAGTATGAAATTGGGTAAAACCTATCCGAATACGTTTGAAAAAGATTCCATTACAGCACAAGTAGTAGCTTCCGCTCTAGCGGCGAAAAATCCACTTGAAGCGGAAAACATCATGCTGGATTTTGAATTTCAACAGCTTGATTCACTGGTAGGCTTACACATGTTCGACGATTATGTATTGTTCGGATATGCGATCAAACTCAAACTGCTTGAGCGCCAGAGTTGCTTTGATCATGACAAGGGCGAAACCGAATTCAGACGCCTTTTGGCCAAGGTTCAGCAGCGCGTTTACAGTTTATAATTATGTTGATTGAATCAGGAGATTTATATGGAAATAGTAACAGGACATGTGACTGGCATTAACGGTAACATGGCAAATGTCAGCTTTGATGGCCCTGTCCGCAAGAATGAAGTAGGTTACATTCTTGTAGATGACAAGCGCCTCAAAGGTGAGGTTATTCGTATTGCCAATGGAACAGCCAGTATGCAGATTTACGAGATGTCAAACGGCATCAAGGTTGGCGATCCGGTAGAATTTACCGGTGAGCTGATGAGCGTTGAACTGGGACCAGGCCTTCTGACACAGATTTATGATGGTCTTCAGAACCCTCTTCCTGTTCTTGCTGAGCAGTGTGGTTTCTTCCTTGAGCGAGGCGTATATCTCGATGCGATTCCAAATCGTGATTGGGAATTCACACCCGTTGCAAAGGTTGGCGATCCCGTTGTAGCGGGTGACACAATCGGTACTGTACCAGAAGGAATCTTTACTCACCAGATCATGGTACCATTCTCCTTAAAGGGTGAATGGACTGTAAAGTCTATCAAAGATTTTGGTACCTACAATGTACGATCCACAATTTGTGTTATCGAGAACGCTATGGGTGAAGAAAAAGAGCTCTCCATGGTATTCTCTCAGCCAATTAAGCGGGCCGTTACCAACTATGAAGAAAGACTGAAGCCGGATGAGCCGCTCATCATGAAGCTTCGTTGTATTGATACCTTCCTTCCGGTTGCTAAGGGCGGAACATTCTGTGTTCCTGGACCTTTCGGAGCAGGTAAAACTGTTCTCCAGCACATGGAAGCAAAAAATGGTGAAGCAGATATCGTTATCATCGCAGCATGCGGAGAGCGTGCCGGTGAGGTCGTAGAAGTCCTGAAGGAATTCCCGGAACTGGATGATCCACGTACCGGACATTCTCTTATGGAAAGAACGATTATTATTTGTAACACATCTTCCATGCCGGTTGCCTCTCGAGAAGCATCCTGCTATACCGCAGTAACAATTGCCGAATACTACAGACAGATGGGTCTTAATGTCCTTCTTCTTGCAGATTCTACCAGCCGTTGGGCACAGGCCATGCGTGAGATGAGTGGACGTTTGGAAGAGATTCCTGGAGAGGAAGCATTCCCTGCATACCTCGAATCCACAATTGCAACATTCTATGAGAGAGCCGGCAAGGTTCGTCTTAAGAACGGAAAAATTGGTTCCGTAACAATCGGTGGTACGGTTTCTCCGGCCGGCGGTAACTTTGAGGAGCCGGTAACACAGGCAACGCTGAAGGTTGTCGGTGCTTTCCATGGACTTTCCAGATCCCGTTCCGATGCGCGTAAGTATCCTGCTATCGACCCAATGGAGTCTTGGTCAAAGTACACCGGTATCATTGATATGGATCGTGTAGAAAAGGCAAGAGCTGTCCTTCGCAGAAGTGTCGAGATCGATCAGATGATGAAGGTTATCGGTGAGGAAGGTACTACAGCAGAAGATTATGTAACCTATCAGAAGGGTGAACTGCTTGATGCCGTATATCTTCAGCAGAACTCCTTTGATGAGATTGATGCCGCAGATCCTCCAGAGAGACAGCGTATTGAATTTGATGTGCTTTATGATGCACTCATGCAGGATTACGCTCTTGAAGATAAGAATGAAATTCGTGCATTCTTCAATCAGCTCAGACAGGAATTCCTGGATTGGCATGGAACATTATTTGAGACTCCAGAGTTTGAAGCACAGAAGCAGAAGATCACGGATTTGTTTAAATCCAAGGCAATGGCTTAGGAGGACTTATGCAGAAAGTATATACAAAAATCGAGTCAATCGTCGGTAACGTAGTTACCGTCAGAGCCGAGGGCGTCCGAAATGCCGACCTTGCTCTGGTAGGTGACAGTTACGCGAGTGTCATTAAGCTTGATAAGGATCTGGTATCTCTTCAGGTATTTGCCGGTGCACAGGGTATAAGCACCAATGATCCGGTACGTTTTCTTGGAAGACCTATGCAGGTTTCTTTCTCCGAGCATCTTCTCGGACGTATCTTTGATGGTGCCGGTGTACCAAGAGACAATGGTCCGGCTCTAAAGGAAAATATGATCGATATCGGTGGTCCATCATTCAACCCGGCAAAGCGTATCGTGCCAAAGCACATGATTCGTACCGGTATTCCGATGATCGATGTATTTAATACACTGGTAGAAAGTCAGAAACTTCCTATTTTCTCTGTATCCGGTGAGCCATATAACCAGCTTCTCGCACGTATTGCATTACAGGCAGAAGTTGATGTTATCGTTCTTGGTGGTATGGGTCTTAAGTATGATGATTACCTTACCTTCCGTGATACCCTTGAAAAGGGCGGTGCCATGAGTCATACCGTAATGTTCATTCATACTGCAGCCGATCCGACCGTTGAAAGTACACTGGTTCCGGATATGTCTCTTGCAGTTGCTGAGCAGTTCGCATTGGAAGGAAAGACTGTACTTGTTCTTCTTACCGATATGACAAGTTTCTGTGATGCACAGAAGGAGCTTGCAATCACCATGGAGCAGGTACCTTCTAACCGTGGTTACCCGGGAGACCTTTACAGCTGTCTCGCATCCCGTTATGAGAAGGCTGTAGCCATCGAAGGCGCCGGTTCCATCACTATTCTTGGTGTAACAACCATGCCTGGTGATGATGTAACACACCCGGTTCCGGATAACACAGGATATATCACCGAGGGTCAGTTCTATCTGAAGAATGGTCACATCGAACCATTTGGTTCCCTGTCCCGTCTGAAGCAGAACGTTAACGGTTCAACCCGTGATGATCACCGTGCTCTGATGGATGGTATGATTAAGCTGTATGCACAGTACAAGGAAAGTCTTGAAAAGAAGTCCATGGGTTTCCTGATGAGTGCATGGGATGAGAAACTTCTGAAATACGGTGAGCTTTTCGAGTCCAAGCTTATGGATCTTTCCGTAAATATTCCTTTGGAGCAGGCTCTGGATCTTGGTTGGGAAATCCTTGCTGAGTGCTTCGAGCCGAATGAGACCGGTTTAAAGACAAGTCTCATCAAGCAGAGATGGCCTAAAAAGTTGGATGCATAACATAAAGGAGTAAGTCTATGGCGATCAAACTCACTAAAAATGAGCAAAAAGTGCAGAAAGATCACCTGAAACAGTATCAGCGTTATCTGCCAACTCTGCAGTTGAAAAAACAGCAGCTGCAAAGTGTCATCATGCAGGTAAAAGCTGATCTGGAAAAAAAGGCAGCCGAACGTGAGAACATGATTGGCAATCTGAATGACTGGATTTCCGTTTTTGCAGAAAATCAGCTCTTCGATGAAGATAAGGTTCTGGATGATCTTGTTCAGCCAGATACCGTTATTGTCAAGAATGTGAATATCGCCGGTGTTAGACTTCCTTCTTTTGAGGAGCTGACATTCAAAGATATTGCCTATAACGTTGACGACTATCCTTTGTGGGTCGACACTGCAATAGTTAAGCTTCGTGAGATTGCACGTCTGGATGCCCTGGTATCAACCTTAAACAAGCAGGTAGAACTTCTGGAAAAGGAACTTCGTTCTACTTCACAGCGAGTAAATCTGTTTGAGAAGGTCAAGATTCCTGAGGCAAAGGACAATATCCGTGTGATCGGCGTTTATCTCGGCGATCAGCAGACAGCCGCAGTTGTACGAGGCAAGATTTCAAAGAAAAAACTTGTGGAGGCAGGCCGATGATTGAAAAAATGAAAATGGTTCATGTCGTGACCACTGTTTCCCATAAAAATGAGATGTTGGATGGCTTACGTAATTTAGGCCTCCTGCATCTTGCAGAAAAGAAAAGCGCAGATCGAAAAGCCATTGAGAAATTCAATGATCTGTCCAAAATTTCTTCCCGACTTTTGGATTATGCACCGGATAAAAAAGAGAAGACCGCTTCTAAAACCGCGATCCTTTCCGATGCAGCATTTTCCAAAATGTATGCAGAAGCAAAAGAAGCTTTGGATAAAAAAGACAGACTTTCTCAAGATATCAGCCTGGCAGTTACCGAAATCGAACGTATTGAAGCCTGGGGGAATTTTTCACCGGCTTCCGTTAAGGAACTTGCAAAGCTGGGCTACGACCTTCACTTTTATCGTGTAGGTAAAACCGAATGCGAACAGATTATGCAGGATGAAAGCATTAAAGCCATTCGTCTTGCATCGGTCGAAAAAGCCGATACTCTGGCTGTGATCGGAAAGCTTCCGATGACTATTCCGGCTACAGAGTTTACGCTCCCGGAACGGGGCCTTGAGGAACTTCGCACAGACATTGATACCTACAATAAAGAACAGGCTGAATGCATTGATGTCCTTAAAAATGCGGCTCAGTATGAGAGTAGTTTTCAGGATCAGATGCTCAAGGCACAGAATGAGGAGAATTACTCCTCAGCCAGTGAAACTATGGAGAAGGATGATCAGCTCGTCTGGTTATCCGGTTACATTCCAGAAGTAGATCTTGATACCTTTAAGCAGGCTGCAGTCGCAAACCGTTGGGCTTACGCTGTAGATGATGTATCCGATGAGGATGAAGCGATTCCTACAAAGCTTCGCTTTAATAAGGTCACCAAGTTGATTTCTCCGCTCTACAGCGTCCTGGGCATTTTACCGGGATACAGAGAAACCGATATTTCTCTCTGGTTCCTCATGTTCTTCACCTTATTCTTTGCGATGATCATGGGCGATGGCGGTTACGGTCTTATTCTTTTGATTGGTGCAATTTTGTTGGCAATGAAGACCAAGAAAGTGGATACTCCAACATTCCTTCTCTTTGTACTTTCCATCGGCACCATCTTGTGGGGTGCTGTAACCGGAACCTGGTTTGGCATGGAAGCAGCCATGAAAGTGCCGTTCTTAAAGGCATTGACTCTTCCTGGTTTTGCAAACTATCCAGAGTATTTCGGATTGACTTCGACCATGCAGCAGAACAACATCATGAAGTTCTCCTTTACAATGGGTGCAATTCAGATGGAGCTCGGTAGCTTACTGGCCGTAAAGAAAAAACTCGCGGCAAAAGATCTCAGTTTTGTATCTGATATCGGATGGATGATTTCCATTGTTGCCATGTATCTTTTGTCCTTGTACCTTGTCATTGGACAGAATGTAATGATTACACCGATTTTCATTGCAATCCTGATTGGATTCGTTCTGGTTGTTCTGTTCGGCGGCATGGGTCCTGGCAAGAGTTTCTCTGAAGGTTTAAAGGCTGGTCTTGGTGATTCCTTCACCACATTCCTTAATACCATCAGCTGTTTTGGTAACGTTATGAGTTACATTCGTCTCTTTGCCGTTGGTATGGCCGGACTGGCTATCGCACAAAGCTTTAATAACATGGCCGCAGGACTGGCACATGGCCCGATGATGATCTTCGCAATCATTGTTGTAGTAATCGGACATGTACTGAACCTGGTTATGTGTATTCTTTCCGTAGTTGTTCATGGTGTACGTTTGAACGTACTGGAGTTTTCAGGACAGGTTGGTCTTGAATGGACCGGTATTGCGTATGACCCATTTAAAATGAACGATAAAATTAAAAACTAAGCTAATTAAAAGGAGTAATACTATGAATATCGCATTTATTGGTATGGCAGCAGCACTTGGACTTTCTGCATTAGGATCTGCTTTTGGTACTGGCGTTGCCGGACAGGCAGCTGTAGGCGCTTGGAAGAAATGTTACGCTGCAGGTAAGCAGGCACCGTTCATCATGATCGCATTTGCCGGCGCACCTCTGACACAGACCATTTACGGTTTCCTTCTTATGAACTTCATCGCATCTGCTTGGAAGGCCGGCACAATTGATGCAGCTCTTTCTTTCGGTATCGGTATCTTCGGTGGTATTGCAATCGCAATGTCAGCATTCTTCCAGGGCAAGACAGCCGCTGCTTCTGCTGATGCACTTGGCGCAACCGGTAAGGGTACTGCAAACTACTTCATCGTAATCGGTGTCATCGAGACCGTTGCTCTTTTCACCCTCGTATTCTGCATGCTTCTTCTCAATACAGCAGCCATTGCATAATAACAGGGCTTACGGAAAATTTAATATCTAAAAAGTACAGATTTTTCTGTTCTTTACAAAAGGATCATGCGAAAAGCATGATCCTTTTATTTATAATCTTTTTATTTATAGTCTCTTTTCCCCGCTTCCATGCGCCTCGATGGTATGTCTCCGGAAGCATGCAAAAATCCCCCTACATTATCACAGGATGTGAAGATTTTATGAATTGTTAGCCATCTTCATTGCAGAGTGCTAATGCCTGTGCTATACTTTTTTCCGTTCTAAAACGTATAAGAACACTCTATGTGTTCTGAATTTATATAGAGGAGAGGTATTGTTATGTCGCAGAAAGGTTCATTATCGATTAATTCTGAGAATATTTTTCCAATCATTAAAAAATGGATGTATTCTGACCAGGATATCTTTATTCGTGAGCAGGTTTCCAATGCATGTGATGCCGTAACCAAGCTCCAGAAGCTTTCCCTCATTGGCGAATGGGAAAAGCCGGCAGATTATCAGGGACGAGTTGATGTTATTGTAGACTCGGATAAAAAGACCATTACATTTAAGGATAATGGTCTCGGAATGACCGCAGAAGAAGTAGATAAGTATATTAACCAGATTGCATTTTCCGGCGCAACGGATTTCATTCAGAAATATAAGGACAAGGCTAACGACGATCAGATCATCGGCCACTTCGGTCTGGGCTTCTACAGTGCATTCATGGTAGCCGATCAGGTCGATATTGATTCCCTGAGCTACCAGAAGGATGCCAAAGCCGTTCATTGGACTTGCAACGGCGGTACGGATTATGAGCTCAGCGATGGAACCAAGACCGATGTCGGTACCACCATCACTCTGCACTTAAATGATGATTGCCTGAAGTATGATAATGAATGGGAAGTCCGTGAGATCATTGACAAGTATTGTTCCTTCATGCCAGTAGAGATTTATCTCTCTAAGCTCCCTAAGGATACCGAAACCATTCAGGCTTCCGATAAGAAG
>ONLM01000121.1 GCA_900318695.1 uncultured Eubacteriales bacterium
CGGTCTGCGAAAAATCCGGTGTACATACGAAATTCATTCCGGAATATGGCAATGTCATTCACAGTAAACCGCAGACAGAAGATATGGATGGACTCCCGGTTATCAACATCCGGGCAGTGCCGCTGGCAGATCCGGTCAAGGCACTGGCCAAGCGGGCTGTCGATCTTTTTGGCTCCATGGTGGGCATCATTCTGTTTAGTCCCCTCATGCTTGTGATCGCGATCGCCATTAAGGCAACCTCCCGGGGACCACTGATCTTTGCGCAGGAGCGGGTCGGCCTTCATAATAAACCGTTTATGATGTATAAATTCCGTTCTATGCGGCAGCAGACCGATGAAGAGGAGAAAAAGGGCTGGACTACAAAGAACGATCCCCGTGTAACAAAGGTCGGTAAATTTATCCGCAGAACCTCCATCGACGAGCTTCCGCAGTTCTTTAATGTTCTCCGGGGTGAAATGTCCCTCATCGGACCGCGGCCGGAGCGAACCCAGTTTGTCGAAATGTTTAAGGAAGAAATTCCTCGGTATATGGTGAAGCATCAGGTTCGTCCGGGCATGACCGGCTGGGCGCAGGTCAATGGTCTCCGCGGCGATACATCCATTCACGAGCGTGTGCGCTACGACATCTGGTACATCGAAAACTGGACCATGGGACTCGATTTTAAGATCCTGATTCTTACAGTTTTCAAAGGATTTATGAACAAAAATGCATACTGATATTGTAGGGTTCGGCAAATTCTGTTAGTATGTAGGCGCTTTACGTAAATTCGGATACTTTTTAAAAGAGTCGGCTGAACAGAAGCAGAGGCCGCTCTTCAGTTTAAAGGAAAGAAATATATGGCATTAGATACCGGAAAAGATACACGACGTCCTCACGACCCAAGTTCTGGCGTAAGACACGTGTCCAGCAACCCGCGTCCCGCCGGCCAGAATGAGCCGCACCGCTTTACAGGCAGCCGTCCTTCACAGACAGGCAGCAGTTACGGTACGGGGCTGCATCATGATACGGGATATACACGTAGTAATCTCGGGAATCACAGTAATCACAGTAATCCCGTTCATAACAGCAGCCTGAATCACGGAGACTCGGGATACAGCGGCATGGACCGCAGCAGGCTCGGCTATAACCGGGAGAACGGCATATCCCCGAACAGCGCGTTCGGCTACAGCAGTGGTCAAACCCATACTTCTACGCGGAGGACAAGCAAACTGGATGATACCTCCGTCGTACAGATCAACGGTGCCGGGGAATCCCAAAGCAACAATGAATTCGAGCGCCGTCGGCGTCAGAATAAAAAGAAAGCAATTCGCACCAGAATTATCGTCATGGCGATCGTAGAGCTTTTGACGCTGGTGCTCATCATTTCCGGCGGCATGGTATATCGCTATATGCGCATGACGCAGGATGTGGCGTTTGATGTAAGCAAAGTAAAGAATACAAACATTGATGTTTCGGCACAGCAAAAGATGAAAGGCTATTGGACCGTTGCGGTCTTCGGCGTCGATTCAAGAGACGGCGGAGTCGGTAAGGGTGCCAATGCCGATGTACAGCTCATTGCCAATGTAAATATGGAGACCGGCGATATCAAGCTGGTTTCGGTATATCGTGATACCTATCTGAATCTGAAAAACGGATCCCGCTATGCAAAGAGCAATGAAGCCTATGCGGCAGGCGGACCGGAGCAGGCCGTATCCATGCTTAATTCAAACCTGGATCTCGATATTCAGAACTATGTGACCTTCAACTGGAAGGCGGTGGCGGATACCGTACAGATGCTCGGCGGCACGGAAATCGACATTTCGGATAAGGAATTCTATTACATGAACGCCTACATCCACGAGACCTGCGTAAAGTCCGGCATTGATTCGAAAAACCCGGCAGCGCATTACATCAAGAAGGCGGGGCCGCAGCATCTTGATGGCGTCCAGACCGTAGCCTACGCGAGACTCCGTTATATGGACAATGACTTCGAACGTACCAAACGACAGCGTGAAGTTATCGCACAGTGTCTCCAGAAGGCAAAACAGTGTGATCTTTCTACGCTGACGGCCATCATCGATAAGGTCCTTCCACAGGTAGCCTTTAATATCGATACAGCAGACATTATCCAGCTGGCCAAGGGCATTTCACGATACAACATTACGGGCAGCGAGGGCTTCCCGAAGACACTTTATACCCGTATGATGGGCAAGAAAGGCGATTGTGTCATTCCAAATACCCTGAAGTCCAATGTCATCGATCTTCATCAGTTCCTGTTTAATGACATGGATTATACGCCGTCCAAGGCGGTTCTGGGCTATAGCGCAAAGATCATGGATGATTATGCGCAGGCCGGATCGGCAAAGGCGGAAACCTCCGCAGTCTCGAAGGAAACCGACAAGGATAAGAAAAAGGACGTAGACTACGAGGATGTAACCGAGACCGATAAAGATGGAAAGACCATCACGGTGAAGAAAAAGAAGACACAGGAGACCGATGCGGACGGCTATCTGATTAAGGGAACCGACGAAGACGGTAACAATATTTATGTCAAGGATGCGGATGGCAACAAGGTCAAGGCATCCTCGAAAAACACGAAGGAAACCAAGGAAGCGGAAGTCCTGGAGACCGATGCGGACGGCAACCCGATCGATTCCAAAAAGAAAAAGAATAATGCGGATGGTGACCCGGAGGAAACGGATACCGATGACAACGGCAGTACGGGAATCATTCATCCTTTCGAACGGGAAACCGATGCAAACGGCAATTATGTCGAGGAAACCACAAAGTCCAAGAAGAATTCAAAGGACAATGCAAAGGAAACCTCGAAGGAATCATCTAAAAATGCCACAAAGGAGACGAAATCCTCTGAGGTAGAAGAACCGGGGGCTTCCGAGACAAAGAAGCATCAGAATACCAAAAACCAGGGTGGACCGGGAGATTCTTCGAGCAATTCCGGCAGCACAAAGAATTCGAACAGTTCCAATGAGGAACTGATCAGCGAAGGCCCGGGCAGCGAACCGGAAGCCTTTACGCCGGGCGGTCCGTTTGGCGGTCCACAGTAAAATATACGATCTCCAGATGTTTCATAAAGGAGCATTTGGAGGTCGTTTTTTTGCTAAAAAGAAATCATTAAGACCGTAGTTTATGGTATATTGTGAGAAACTGTGAATAGGAGATATGAAATGAATAGAGTAATTCCGGGAGGAAAGACCAAGGAAATCAACCGGCTGTTTGGAAGGATCACCGCGTTTCTGAGTACAGCCTATGTGCTGTTTTATCTCTGCATCTTTCCTTCCTGCGTGCACAACAAATATTTTGACATTCTGAATTTTCGTTTCGAACTTTTCTGGAAGCCGACCTTTGTCATGGGAATCGTTTTTCTGCTTTTGGGAGCCGGATATCTGCTTGCAGACCGGTTATACAACGGCGGAAGTATAAAAAAGGGCTGGAAGGAAGAAAGAAAGACACTCGGGCTGAAAAAGTACCTGAAGGAGAA
>ONLM01000137.1 GCA_900318695.1 uncultured Eubacteriales bacterium
CAAAACTTCCGTTTATAGAAGTCTTAATTTATTTCTATGTCGTATGATTTCATCAGACGCCCTGATAAATATGGAATCCGCCATCGATCGGCAGAACCACACCGGTGACAAACCCCGAACCCTTCGGACTGACAAGATACAGCAGTCCGCCGACCAGATCCTCCGGATCACCGTATTTCTCCATTGGTGTGGAACGAATGATCTTTTCAGCACGCGGTGTCATCGTTCCATCTTCATTGAAATGAAGATGCCGATTCTGCGGTGTCATAAAAAATCCCGGTGCAACCGCATTGACGCGAATGCCGCTCTTTGCAAAATAGATGGCTGCCCATTCCGTAAAACTGGACACGCCTGCTTTTGCGCTGCTGTATCCCGGAATACGGGTCAGTGGACCGAACGCTCCCATGGATGAAATGTTAATGATATTGGCATTTTCCTGTCCCACAAGGCACTCTCCGAAAACCTGTGTCGGCAGCATTGTGCCATACAGATTCAGATCCAACTCCTGCTTTACAAAACCCAGATCCTTGGTGAAAAAGCTCTCCATTCCCTCCGAAAGATCCGAAAACTGGTCTTCCGGGATCATCGCATTTTTAATCGCACCACCGGCACAGTTCACCAGGATATTGATGTGACCGAATGCGGCCAGAATCTCTTCTCTCGCGGCTTCCAGCGACGCCTTGTCCAAAACATTGGCAGAAACGGCAATGGCTGTACCACCGGCTTCTCGAATACGGTTCAGAACTTCTTCAGCATGTTCTTTATTACGCCCCAGCACGGCAACCTTTGCACCGCATTTCGCAAGTGCCTCGGCATACAGGCCGCCAATAACACCGGTACCACCGGTTACAACTGCAGTTTCTCCAGATAAGTCAATTTGAAATGGCAGATTCATGATTCCTCCCTATTCTTTGTCCAGCATGGCAACAAGGCTTTCCGGATCGGTTTCAAATTCCGAGTTCTGGAATCGAAGCTGATACGTTTTTTTATAATGTTCTTCCCTGCTGGTCACGCATGCATCAAACTGTTTTTTATCATATCGGTCGGCAAGAAGCAAGGCCGCAAAACGATCTGATGCAATTCTTCCGAAAATATCGCCGTCACCACAGTACTCCTTCAGACTGTCCGCAACATTTCGAAGAATCTCATTTGATGCTTCTGTCCCATAGGTTGCTTTGATTTTCTGCATATCTTTCAGTTTCAATACTAAAAATTTTCGTGGAATTTCCGGCATCTTTTCCATAGTCTGCTGTGCTTCCGAAAGGAAGGTATCGCGGTTATAGAGATCCGTTACCGGATCATGCCGTTTTTTGTGCCGCACGATACGGAAAGTCTGTGTCAGGTAGGGCGGTATACCGGTACCCTCCTGCAAACCGGCTTCAATGCAGATCTCCTCGATTGACTTTTCCGATTTCTCCGTTTTGTGTCCCACCGGAACGCAGGAAATCAGTTCCACACTTACTATTCGTGTAACACCGCTTTTCAAAGTAAGCCGAAACGGCATTGCAATAACATGGTAGCACTTGTCATTACATATTTCGTCTTTTTCTACAACCTTTTTGGCGAGGCATGCTCTATAGGAAACACATTCCCGGCAACGATGCTCCCGTGCCCAGACTTCAAAACAATGCCCACAGATCCTTGCACCATTGTCCGGATCCATAACACGACAAAACTGCGGATCCACAACACGTACTTCATGGTAGATCTGCCTCATTCCATCTATAAATTTGCCCAATTTTTCTATACTTAATTCGATCAATTCCATTATTAAAGTTCCTCCCTCAAAAAAACCATAATAATTTCTTTTGTATTCTAATATTACTTATGCATTTTTAATGCGTCAATACGGAATGTCATGCTTTCATAGCAAAAAAAGAACAGCCCCTTAAGGCTGTTCCGGAATATTTATGTTCTCTCTATTAAATTTTCTTTCTCCACATATATTTTTCAATAAGACTTGCGGCAATACCGAAAAGAACCGCACATGCACAAATCTGGAATCCGCTCGGAGCCGATGCGTAATTGGTACGAAGCAGGAAAACACTGATCAAAAAAGTCCAAAATGCAATGACGATTGCGCCGGCCTCTACCGTTAATAATAAATCCGAGATAAATTCAACGATTTCATTAAGCTGCTTATTCATAACACCCTCCTCTTTTTCATTGGATTCCACGAAATCCACGGTGTATTTTTTCACGATCCTTCAATGATTCATTACACCTTCCTAATGACTATCCTGATGCAGAAAGAACATCCCTGACTCTCCCACAAATCCGATAACCATTTGTAATGTTTATCATTCATTCACTTCATATTATACTCTGTTCTTTTGATTTGTACAGTCTGTACGGACACTTTTTTAAATTTTTTCTAAAAATTTTAGAATTTCGAAAAATCCATCCAAATGCGTTAAAACTGTGGTTTTTAAGCACTTTAAAGCAGCAAATCAACCGTGTTTTTTCGAATTTCCGCCGTGCGAAGAGGCTTTTCTGGGCGCACACGTGTCCGCACATTACGGACACAAAAAAGAGGAGTGATGTCATCCACATCACTCCTCTTCCATAATGTCTTACCGGTTATCCACTCTCTCCGGATAGAGATCGTGTCTGCTCAGACGTTCAAATGCCACCTGCTCCCATTTCGTTCCGTTCTTTCCATGATTGCAGTACGGATCAATGGATAAACCGCCGCGCGGCAAAAACTTGCCCCATACCTCAATATATTTCGGATCCAGCAGTTTAATGAGATCATTCATAATGATATTTACAACGTCCTCATGAAAATCTCCATGGTTACGGAAAGAGAACAAATACAGCTTTAAGCTCTTGCTCTCCACGAGACGTTCATCCGGTACATAAGAAATATAAATTGTTGCAAAATCCGGCTGTCCGGTCTTCGGACAAAGCGATGTAAACTCCGGACAGTTAAATTTCACGAAATAGTCATTCTCCGGATGCTTGTTATTAAAAGACTCCAATACTTCCGGCGCATAATCGCTCTTATACTGCGTATGCTGATTTCCAAGGAGAGATACCCCCTCCAGTTCCTGTTCTGTACGTCCTGCTGCCATAACATTTCCTTTCTTCTTATACCATTCTATGACTTATACCTGAGACGCCGTCTTTACCGACATATGCAATCCCGGTACACGGCGCAGTACCTGCAAGCCTGCAGCGCCAACCAGACCTGCAATCAGCTGACCGACAATAAGACTTGCGGCCAATGTCCAGTATGGAAGCTGCAGCAGACCGGAAAGATAGGTTGAAACACCAAGTGACGGAATCAATGTGATCGGAAGCATGGTAAACCAGCTGTTCCATCTGCGTTTTCCCAAAAAAGCATTGCAGCCTGCCGTCAAAAGGCCAACGGTAAATCCACCCAGCATATCCGCAACACCCATTCCGCCCATCAGCATATTCGAGAGCAGATTAGATACCGCAAGCGGTAATACCAGAAACGGCATCGGATAGGACAGCGCATACAGAGCCGTCGCAATGCGAACCTGATATTGACCAAAAGAAAAACTCTGCGTCAGATTCATAATTACAATGTAGAGGGCCATGACCATACCGGACATAGCAAGTTTCTGTGTTTTGGATAACGAATTCATGTCGTTTCCTCCTTTTGATGATTTTCGCCACAAAAAAAGCGTGCCGTAAACCGGCACGCTTCGATGTCTTTTCCACTGCGAAAGATTTCCCCTCCGCAAAAATCGATCCTATTCGTCCCTAGTTTTGTTTATAGACAGGATGGTTACGAACTGTCTTTCATACTGCCTCATTATAGGCAGTAATTCCTCTTTCGTCAAATCTTAATGTAAAAGCTTCGGAAACCTTCCTTACATCTCCGAAAGAAGTGCCCGTTTCCGGTCAATGAACTTCTCTACATCATCCACATAAGACCGAATGTCCTTGCCATTATCGCAGCGTTCTACCCGCTTGTGGGAAGGGTCCCCGTCCCTGCTTGGCAAAACAAACTTTGAGGAACATCCGGCACCGCATCCGAGAACCGTATGCTTTTCTTCCATCATCAGAATATTGTAAAGGCATTCCTTGCCTTCCATACAGTAGCCGACATTCTCCAGATTTCCCGCCATGTTTTTTTGGCGATAAAGATAATACGGCTTCATTCCCAGTACTTCCGCTGTATATTCCGAAGCAAGCATCATACGGGTTATTTCCGGATAACGGAATTCCTCTGTACTGCCTTCCCGGCCGGCCGCTTCCTGCTGCGAAGTTTCTTTCAAAATCTCCTGTTCATCACCGGCACGATAGATTCCGGCCCAGTAATCCCGTTCCAGCGTAAGACGTGCTGCCCGTTTGATTGCGAGAGAATGTACGGTCAGACTTTCCGGTTTGTGCTTTGCAATGGTACACAGCGTTTCGGTAACCTCCGGAAGTTTTTCTCCTGGGAGTCCCAGAATGATATCCATATTGATATTATCAAATCCCACATCCCTGGCCATGTGGAACTTTTCAAGCACATCCTCTGTCGTATGCTTTCTTCCAATCAGGTCCAGCGTTTTCTGATTGAATGTCTGCGGATTTACAGAAATTCTTGTAACACCGGAGCGTTTCAGAATTTCCAGCTTTTCCCTGTTAATCGAATCCGGACGGCCGGCTTCCACTGTAAACTCGACAACGCCGACCATACCTGTACTCCAGCTTTCTTTGTCCAGAGAAACCGGATTCGGATGTTTTTTGCCGTTTTCTTCCAGAATGGAAGCATTGACCGTTCCGCAAAGCTCATGAAGGATATCCATGAGTTCCTCCAGCCGCTTCTCATCCAGTGCCGTCGGTGTTCCGCCGCCAATGTAAATGGTCTGTAACGGGCGATGACGTTTTACGCACATTTCCTCCACGGTGAAACGAATCTCACGGCGAAGGTTCTCCATATAATCATCGAGACGTTTTTCCCAGAGATCAATCGAATTGGAAAGGAAAGAACAATACAGACAGCGTGTCGGACAAAATGGAATACCGACATAAAGGCTCCAGCCTTCTTTGTATCCCATTCCGGTCTCCTGACGGATCCGGTCCAGAATACGATGCTCCCGAAGCGCAATATCGGTCATAAGATCCAGCTTTGCACCATGAATGAGATATTCCTCTTCCAGCTTCTTTCGAACATCCTGAATATCTTCCTCCCGCACTTCTCCCTTCTCTGCGGCAATGGCCTCCAGCATCGGGCTGACCAATGAGACCGGACGGATTCCGGTCAAATCTCCCCAGGGAAGTTCTTTTCCGGTCTGCTTCTGCAAATACCGGTATACATGGGCCTTGATAACAGATTTATCCTCTTTACGGATACCGCTCAGCTTCCATTCCGCTGCCCGGACATCAATACTCAAACGAATGCTTTCGTCGGATACGCCTTCCGGATTCAGCGCTGCAGCCATTTTAGCCTTAGACTTTGTGGACTTTTTATTGACAGCGGTCGCAACGCCGCTTTCCTTTGCGGCCTTTAAGGCATTCTTTTCTTCCTGTGTGGTATTGACCAGATGTACGCCATCCGGTGTGCGTATTTCATAATCCTCACCGGGATAAAATTCCTGTACAAGTTCCCGGATATCCTGTTCAAATGAGGATGCCTCTTGATCTAAAATCAGTCGAATCACTATGATTCCTTTCTAACTATAAACACGTTACGCCCCGGATTTCCTCCGCTCAGGCGTTACGCTCTTTATACTTCACAACCATCTCTTCCGAATCCATGTCAATGAAGTTTTCCTAAGAACGCAGCCGGGTTGTACCGTCGCTCGTTTCCAATCGAAGTCTGACCCTCATGACCCGGAAAGACTGTCGTATCTTCCGGAAGCACCAGAAGCTTCTCGGCAATGCTTTTAAAAAGTGCCTTCTCGGAACCAGTTGGGAAATCCGTACGGCCGAAGGACTCCTTAAACAGGGTATCTCCGCTGAACAATACCGGATACTTCTTCACCGCATCGGCCCCTTCCGGCTGAAATTCCATACCATCCTGAATGAAATAACATACCGAACCGGCTGTATGCCCCGGCGTCTCGATCGTCTGCCATTCCCGATTCAGGAAATGCAGCACCTCTCCGGCTTTAAAGAAGGTCACATCTTCTCCGGAAAGCGTAACACTGACGCCAAAATTTTGACTGAGGTTCTTTTCACCATCTGCCAGCAGGTCCCGTTCTCCTTCATTGGCATAAACCGGAATTTGAAAATGCTCTGCCACCTCTTTGGCAGCCATCATATGATCGAAATGGCCATGTGTCAACACAATCGCCTGCGGCTTCAGATGCAGCTCCTCTTCGGCAATCTTTATGATGTGCGGTGCATTCGCCGCCGGATCCACAATCACGGCTTCTCTCGTTTCACTGTCATACGCAAAGTAGACATTTGTCTGGATCACACCGGTTGTATATTTTGAAACTTTTAACATATTTACCTCTATAACGGTTTATAGCCGTATGAATACCGGCCGGATGCAAAAACCGGCCGGCTCTTCGTTTAACCTTGTGCTCTTTCGATATCAATAATGCCGCTGATCTTTTTAAGCTTGGCAACGATATCTTTCAATTCTTCCTTATTGTGAATATCAAAGGACACAGTAATGGTTGCCTTGTCATTCTTGCCGACACGGGAAGCCAGTGCCTTGATATCGATATTGGCATCCGTAAGGATCTTTGAAATGTCAACGATCAGACCCATACGATTATTGGTAAAGATCTGAAGTTCGGTTGCATAGGTTTCATGTGCGTTCTCTGCCTGCCATTCGGCCTCGATAAGACGTTCCTTCTCATCCTTCGGCAGATTCATCATATTGATACAGTCGGTACGATGAATGGTAATGCCCCGGCCTCGTGTTACAAAGCCGACGATTTCATCACCCGGAACCGGAGAACAGCACTTTGCATAACGAACCGCCAGATCATGAATTCCCTTCACGACAATGCCGGATTTTGACTTTCGGATTACTTCCGGTTTGCGGCTCAAATCCTCCAGATTCTGCAATACATCATCGTCGCTCATATCCTTGGCTTCCGCCTTATGCTTAAGTTCCAGAAGTTTGGCGACAACCTGGGATTCCTTTAATCCGCCTCGTCCTACAGATGCCAGAATGGACTCCCAGTCTGTATAGCTGTAACGACGGATCACACCCTCTACATATTCCGGTTTAGTCAGCTCGCTTAAATTATAACCCTTTGTTTTGGCATAACTCTGCAGCAGATCCTTGCCCCGGTCAATGTTCTCATCTTTCTGCTCGTGCTTAAACCACTGATTGATCTTGTTTTTCGCCTGTGTGGACTTACAGATCTTCAGCCAGTCACGGCTCGGGCCGCGTGAATTCTGCGAAGTGATGATATCGACACGGTCGCCGTTCTGCAGCTGGTAGGTAACCGGCACAAGCTTGTCATTGACCTTGGCACCGACCATTTTATTGCCGACGGCACTGTGAATCGCATAGGCAAAATCGATAGGACAGGATCCGGCCGGAAGATTCTTTACATCACCGCTCGGTGTAAAGCAATAGACATTTTCATTGAACAGGTTCAGGTCAGACTTGACCATGTTCATAAATTCTTTACTATCGCTTTCATCCTTCTGCCACTCAAGGATCTCATGCAGCCAGTTCAGCTTTGCAAGTTCAGAATCACTTGCCTTCTCCTGGGAACCGCCCTGCTCCTTGTATTTCCAGTGTGCCGCGATACCGAACTCTGCCGTACGGTGCATTTCAAAGGTACGAATCTGAATTTCAAACGGAATACCATCGGAGCCAATGACCGTCGTATGAAGCGACTGATACATATTCGGCTTCGGCATTGCGATATAGTCCTTAAAACGGCCCGGAATCGGCGTATACATCTTATGAATTACACCAAGGGAGGCATAACAGTCCTTCACCGAATCCACAATGATACGAATCGCAAAAAGGTCATAGATCTGATCGATAGTTTTGCTCTGGTTGACCATTTTACGGTAGATGGAAAAGAAATGTTTTACACGGCCGCTGATTTCCGCCTCAATGCCGGCTTCCTTGATATGCTTGGAAACCTCCTGGACGATGGACTGAATCCGTTCTTCCCGCTGTTCCTTTTTCAAGTTGACCTTCGCCGCCAGATCGTAATACACATCCGGCTCCAGATACTTTAAGCTAAGGTCATCCATTTCAATCTTGATTCGGCTGATACCGAGACGTTCTGCCAAAGGAGAATAGATTTCCAGTGACTCTCTGGCCTTTTCCTTCTGCTTCTCCGGCGTCTGGTATTCCAGCGTACGAAGATTATGCAGACGGTCCGCAAGTTTAATGATAATGACACGAATATCCTTCGCCATCGAGACAAACATCTTACGAAGGTTCTCGGCCTGCATTTCTACCTTGTCGGTATTCAGATTCAATTTTGTAAGCTTTGTGACGCCATCTACCAGAAGTGCGACATCATCATTGAACAGCTTCCGGATCTCATCCAGCGTCATGCCGGTATCTTCTACAACATCATGGAGCAGCCCCGCCGCGATGGTTTCCTTATCCATCTCCAGATCGGCAAGAATAATTGCAACACAAAGAGGATGGATAATGTACGGCTCGCCCGACTTACGCTTCTGCTCTTTATGCTGATCATCCGCAAGCTTATACGCTTTTTCGATCATCGAAAGATCCCCTGACGGATGATAGGTCCGAATCGTACGGATCAGGTTTTTATATAATTGATCTGGCGGTGTATTGTCCGCCGGTCTTTCCAAAATTCTCTCATCTTCTGCCATAACGAAACCTCACTAGGGCCTATAGCCTTCTTAGTCTTTCATAACTAATAATTTTACTATTTGAGACCGCTCTTGTCAAAAAGGAGATCCTTCTCCCTGCTTTGAACAGGTATGGAAGAATTCATAGAATCTTTACAAATTTTACACAAAATCCATGCTATACTCTCTTTGGAATTTGGAATAGTTGAATAGAACAATTATAAATGAATTCCATAATTCCATTTTTAAAATTAAGTTTAACCACAACTTTCAGGAGGCAGTTTTATATGAATATTCTCTTCTTCCTGACACCGAAATGCGATGTCGCTTACCTTGAAGAAGATTTTACTTTACGTCAGGCCATGGAGAAAATGGAGTTCCACCGTTACTCCACCATGCCGGTGCTTACAAAAGACGGTTGCTATTTCGGAACCATAACCGAAGGGGATCTTTTATGGGAACTGAAAAATCAACTGGCCATGGATCTAAAGGACATTGAAAAAATCAAAGTAAAGGACATCGCCTTAAAAAATCATTATGAGCCGGTGGATGTCAATGCATCCATGGAGGATCTTATGAAGCGGGCTCATAATCAGAATTTCGTTCCGGTCATTGATGATATGAAGCATTTCATCGGTATGATCCGACGTAAGGAATTGATTCATTATCTCTATGAACATTCCATCTTTGCGGAAGAGGCCATTAACAACGCGAAGGTTACCGATCTGCGTGAAAAAGTATTTGCCTAACCCCCTATAGTAATTGGTTTCGCCATATCTTTTCATCTCAAAAAAGGAAGTGAATCATTCGATTCACTTCCTTTTTTGGACTATATACGCCTTATCATCTAGCTTTATTCTCGTATATTCTCTTAACTTTATTTTCTCACATCAGAATGCCTTGATTCGATCTTCTGCAGATTCTCCGGTATTTTCAATCTTCCGGATCACAACATAATAGCTTCCGCCATTATCCGTCTTTACTTCACAGCGGTCTCCAACCTTATGTCCCATAACAGCTCGTCCCAATGGCGATTCATTCGAGATCAGTCCATCCAGACTGTGACCACGAATGGAGGTCACAAAACGATAAACCTCTTCTTCGTCATCGTCCTCAAAATACAACGTTACGGTATTGTTGAGTCCAACCTCGTCTTCTTTCGATTCATCGCTGATGATCTTTGCAAAACGAAGCACGCGCTCCAGATAATGGATACGGCCATTGTTTTCACGGTTGGCCTTCTTTGCGGCATAGTATTCGAAGTTCTCCGACCGATCTCCCTGTGCGGCTGCCTCTGCGATTTCCCGCGTGATCTGCGGACGAAGCACCAGCTTACGATGATCGATCTCTGCCTGAATCTTCTCTACATCTGACTTTGTTAATTCCTGTCCCATGTTTCCTTCTTACTGTCTTTTACTTTCCTTCGTAAGTAATAAGAGACTTCACATTGTACTTCTGTAATTTCTCTCTGCCATTAAGACCTGCAAGTTCCATAACGACAACAATGCCGGCAACCTCGCCGCCCAACTCCTCTACGAGTTTGCAGGCCGCCTCCAGTGTACCACCGGTGGCGATCAGATCGTCCACAATGATAACCTTCTGGCCCTTCTTAATGGCATCCTTATGGATTTCAATGGTAGCCTGACCATACTCCAGATCATAACTTGCAGAAACCGTCTCACGAGGAAGCTTTCCCTTCTTACGAACCGGAATAAAGCCCTTCTTCAAATTATAAGCAATCGGGGTACCAAAGATAAAACCTCTGGATTCCAGACCAAGGACCAGATCAAAGTCCAGATCCTTGACAGCATCTGTCAGACCATCCACCGCATCCGCTAATCCATCCGGATCCTGAATCAGAGATGTGATATCACGAAACATAATGCCCGGCTCCGGAAAATCCGGAATTGTGAGTACATAATCCTCTAAATGCTCTTTTTTCATAACGAACCTCTCTTGTATGAATCTTTAATTTTTATGATATTTCGCTGCATAAGACTGAATCGCTGCTACAGTTTTACCATCGGTCATTTTGCCTTCATAAATAAGCTTTTGCAGATCAGAAAGCTCCCATGCCTCTACGCCCAGTTCCTCATCTTCATCCCAATGTACCGTTCCGGACTTCAGATCCCTGGCTACATAGATTCCGATCTTTTCATCCAAAAAGGCAACGGTTGTATTGACATAAAGAAGGAATTCCAGATCATCACAACGATATCCTGTTTCCTCTTCGAGTTCCCTCTTTGCACAGGTTTCAAAGCTTTCTTCCTCGGAATCCCGCTTCCCTGCCGGGATCTCCAATGTATAACGGCCTAATGCATGACGATACTGCCGCACCAGAAGAAGACGACCATCCGGGAGCACCGGAAGCACCGCTGCCGCACCCACATGATGAATGAAATCCCATCGCGTTTCATGTCCGCCTACATCCACATGATCTTCATAGACTGACACAACATGACCCTGATACGCGAGCTTACGCTCAATCAACTTTACCGGCTTTTCGGCATTTTCCTCATTCAGCATTGAACGACCTCCTTCATAACGGAACGTAATTATAGCACGGCTTATGCCACAGACAAAGACCGAAATCAATTTCTATCGATTCCGGTGTCCTTTTTCTCCCGATCCGGATGGCAATGTCTGCATGCTTCACCGGATCCGCAGCCACAATCGCAGCCGCTTTTATAATGTTTTATCAGTTTTCGGATTCCTGCTGTCATGGCTACTGCAATCAAAAGCAGGATCACAATATCACCCATTTCGAGTCTCCTCTCTGTGAGCCCTTAGCATAGCGCGAAAGCCAAAAAATCTCAAGCCTTATAGCAATATCGTTCGTATTGTTCCTGTAAATACCGGCAATCCTCATGATAGCGGTCCGGACTGGAATTTTCCAGTGTTCCAATGATATACGGTTTCCAGCGGCTTACTTCTTCCATCAAAGCCTGATAGCAGAAGTGTCCGTCACCGGCATGGCGGAATTTCTG
>ONLM01000123.1 GCA_900318695.1 uncultured Eubacteriales bacterium
TTAATGCAAGGACCTAGAATAAATCCCAAATGATAGGAATTGATATGCGGCTGCTCATACAGACCGGTTACCTTGATCAATGCTGCGAGACCGGTATTTTCCACCTGATGCATCACCTGCAGGCCAAAGCGCACAATAATGCGGTTTTCATCCTGCAGGCGGACCACATCACAAACGGTAGCAATTGCCGCAAATGGAAGAAACTCGAGATACTGTTCCTCCGGTAGGCCAAATTTCTGATACAAAAGCTGAATCAGCTTCCAGGCAACAACGGCACCACAGATTTCCGGAAAAGGATACCGGCTGCTCTCTCGCTTTGGATCCACTACCGCACTGGCCGGCGGCAAAATATCGCGGGACTCACATCCATACTCTTCATCCGTGTTCTGTCGTACATCATGGTGATCTGTCACCAGCACGGTAAGTCCCAAATCCCGTGCATGCTTCAGTTCATCAATAGCAGAAATTCCATTATCACATGTCAAAAGAACCTGCACCCCGTCTTCTTTGGCCTGATCAATGATATGCACATTGATTCCATACCCGTCTTTGATCCGATCCGGAATTTCATAGTCTACCACGGCGCCAAGCGTACGAAGCCCTGCGTAAAGAATATACGTAGCGCAAACACCATCCACATCATAATCACCTACGATCCGTATGTGTTTCTTTTCCCGGATGGCACGCTCGAGCTGATTCATGCATCGAATCGCATCCGGCAGAAACAACGGCGAATGCAGATCCTCCAGACTTCCGGAAAGAAAACGTTCAATCTGTCCATCCGAATTCACTTCCCGGTTTCGAAGAATACGAGCTGTCACCTGATCAATATGAAACCGGTCGGCAATAGCCTGAAAATCTGCCTTTTTATTATATACAAACCATTTTTTCACGTTGTATAATACTCCTTGTTTTTCGTATCTACTTTCTTATCTGATACGTTTATACCCCTGTTACGGGACACTTTCGGTGCAACGCGCACCGCCACATATTATAGCATAAAAACCTATGGAGGTCTTCGGACATTGAATTCACTGAAACATCGTTTTTCCATTTTAGCTGCCGTCATAATTTTTTATGATGTCTTTTTCCAGCTTGGTTCTTCCATATTAATTAATTCCGGTGCTTCTCTTTATCAAAATCAGTTTGTTGCTATGGGAATTACCGGCATACTTGCCGTTATTCTTTCTGCCATGTTTCTGAGCAGCTTTCCACGCGTCAATGTAAAATACCGGCGTTTCAATCTTTGGCACTTCCTGTTTTGCGTCCTGCTCATGTATGGATTGCAATATATTTCCAATTTCATCATGTCTCCGCTCATTTCATTTCTTAAAGAGCATGGATATACCATGACGCAATTGGAGGCAAATTCTTCCGGACGTATTATAGACGGTCCCGATTTCATTTACAGCGTGTTCCTTGCACCGATACTTGAAGAATGTTTTTTCCGCGGCCTTGTCTACAAAATGGTCCGGCCATCCGGTGTTTTCGCTTCCGGCATTTTTCTGGGGCTGCTCTTTGGCTTATCGCATTTAAACCTTATACAGTTTCTTCCGGCTTTTTTGATTGGAATTCTTCTTTTCGCCATCCGGGATACGTATGGACTGCCGTTCAGCATTCTGCTGCACGTTACAAACAACTTTCTGGTAATACTCCTGTACAATTACGCAAGCTCTTCCACGGCTGTGTATTATCTTGGCGTATTCCTAATGCTTGGCGGAATTTCACTTACTCTTATATATTTCATTCTTCAACTGCCAAAGCTGTTTCATCTCGTACAAATGGAACGTAATTCCATTAAATATGCCTTTTCTGTTTTTTTTACAACACCACTCATGCTGGTCTTCATCGTTTTAACTGTACTATTAACCACATTCAGCATTACATACGGATAAAATATTTCTCTGACGTTAATACGCGCACACGCGTATGTCACGACGAACATATCCTTTCTACATACCACGGGCGAAGCATTCGAAATACAATGCTCCGCCCGTGATTTTTATATAAATATATCTTTATCCTTTAAAAAGGGTACCGAACAATCCTCTCCCCAACGCTGCGCCAATGTTTCCGCCCAGGCGTCGGCCAAATCCCTTTCCCAGAATACTCGTTCCTACAGCATATCCGACTTCTCTGCCGACGGTTCCGGCTGTAGAACGTCCAACCGATTTCACTCCGCTCATAACGGTTTTTTTATTTTTGTCTTCCTGCTTTGCCTTTTCCTTCTCTTCCCGTTCTTTTTCCCGGGCTTCGGCTTCTTCCTTCGCTTTCTGCTCTGCAAGTGCAAACTGCGCATCTGCCTTACGTTTCAAAACTTCATAAGCAGAATCCCGGTCAATAAATGCAGCATATTTTGAAAAGAGCGGCGAAGATGCCAACGTGCTCTGACGTGCTGAATCCTCAATAGCTCCCATTGCAGATTGCGGCGGAAGAATTCGACAACGCCGAACCATCTCCGGACTTCCGGTGGAATCAAGAAATGATATCAAGGCTTCACCGGTTCCAAGCTTTGTCAACGCCTCTTCCGTATTGAACATTTTGTTCGGCCGGAAGGATGCTGCTGCCGCTTTAATCTTCTTTGTTTCACTCGGCGTATAGGCCCGCAAGGCATGCTGTATCTTGTTTCCAAGCTGCGCCAAAACTGCATCCGGAACATCGGAAGGATTCTGTGTAATGAAGAAAATACCTATGCCCTTTGAGCGGATCAGTTTCACAACCTGCTCTATTTTCTCAAGAAGAACTTTCGGCGCATGATCGAATAATAAATGTGCCTCATCAAAGAAAAATACCATCTTTGGTTTTTCTGCATCCCCTACTTCCGGCATCTGTTCAAACAGCTCGGCCATGAGATACAACATAAAGGTTGAATAGATTTTTGTATTGATCACCGTCTTCTGTGCATCCAGAATATTGATCACGCCACGTCCATTCGCATCGGTACGGAAAAAATCATGAATGTCGATGGCCGGTTCACCAAAAAACTGCTCTCCACCCTCCGTCTCTAAGCTGACCACAGCCCGCAGAATAGCATGCAGACTCTGACTTGTCATATTGCCGTACTCAATGCTGTATTCTTTATTATTCTCAGCAACATGCTGAATCATTGACTTAAGATCTTTGAGATCCAGCAGAAGCAGATCCTCTTCATCGGCAATCCGGAACAGAATGGTCAGAATATCGGTCTGAAGTTCACTCAGCCCCAATAACCGGCTAAGAAGTGCCGGTCCAAATTCCGAAACCGTTGTCCGAAGCGGCATGCCACGTTTCCCCTCAATATCCCAAAATGCAGTAGGATAGGACCGGAAACGAAAATCGGCCTCATCCAGACGGAATGCGGCAATACGCTTCTTCATATCCTCTGTTTCTGCCCCGGGATGAATCATGCCCGCAAGGTCACCTTTTACATCAGAAAGAAACACCGGTACGCCAAGATCGCTAAAGCTTTCTGCAAGTACCTTCAATGTAATGGTCTTTCCGGTACCGGTAGCGCCGGCAATCAGCCCATGACGGTTGGCCATATTCGGCAATATGGAGACGGTTTCATTGTTATCCATATCCAATGCCGTCCAGATCGTATCTGCCCTCAGCATGGTAATATCCCCCTTACTCTGTACATTAATACATACAATTTTCACTTTCATTTTAACATAAAAAGATGCTCCTGCGCATTGATTTCACAATGTACAGGAGCACAATATGTCAAAATTCCACTGTGACGGTCTATGTCGGATTAGCGGATTCCCAACAGCATTTCTGCATGCATCACCGCTTCTTTCGCCGGTGGGTTTATCTCTTTCAGAGTATATGGAATCCCCATTTTCTCATACTTAAACGTACCCAGTGTGTGATATGGAAGAATTTCTACTTTTTTGACTGTTTTCAAAGTATCGATAAACGCCTTGGTTGCCAGCAGCTCTTCATCACTGTCCGTAAGTCCAGGAACAAGTACATGCCGTATCCAGAGATCCACTCCCTGCTCCGACAGATACTGTGCGCAGTCAAGAATATTTTTATTGGTCCACCCGGTCAGTTTTTTATGTTTTTCATCATCAATTTCCTTTATATCAAACAATACCGTATCCGTCACTTTAATGAGCCGGTTGAATTTGCTGAAAAAGGGTTCCTCACGGGTAAACGGCTGTGCCGAAGTATCCAAGCAAGTGTTGATTCCACGAGCATGTGCCTTTTCAAAAA
>ONLM01000077.1 GCA_900318695.1 uncultured Eubacteriales bacterium
CCGCTGCCAATGAAAGCGGAGCCGAGCCGGCAGCAGCTCCGGCCCCAGCCGTAGAGGAAGAAAAGATTACAGGTGATGATGGCAACCTTCCGGAAGAAGTTCCGGGGGAGGAAGCTGGACAGGCAGCAGAAAGTCCGGGAGAAAGTCCTTCCTCAACAGAAACAGGTACCGGATAAGTAAGGAGTAATGAAAACGATGAATTTAGATTTTTGTTTGGCCATTTTTCTTGGCTTTATCATAGTGGCAGGATTGATGCCATATGCCATTCCGGAACTTCATAAGCTGAAGTTTGGTCAGGAAGTCCGTGATGACGGGCCGAAGTCCCATTTGAAAAAACAGGGAACGCCGACAATGGGCGGAATCGTAATCATTTTTGCGCTTATCATAGCAACCGTTGTATTTTTCGGCCGCTATCCTAAGATTCTGCCGATCGCGTTTCTGACGGTTGGCTTCGGTATAGTCGGGTTTGTAGATGATTATTTAAAGGTTGTAAAGCATCAGTCCGAGGGGTTTAATCCGAAGCAGAAATTCATCTGCCAGCTGATCATCACATTGGCTTTTGCCGTATATTTGTATCAGTCTTCGGAGTATAGCAATCTGATGCGTATTCCGTTCACAAAGATCGATTTGAACCTGGGCTGGTTTTACGTACCGGCGGTACTGTTTATCGTAACGGCCACAGACAACGGATCTAATTTTACCGATGGCGTGGATGGATTATGTTCTTCTGTAACAGCAGTGATCGCCATTTTTCTGGGCATTTTCAGTATGCATTTTGCAAATGGTGAGATCGCACCTATAGCAGGTGCCGTTTTCGGAAGTCTTTTAGGATTTCTGGTTTATAACTGTAATCCGGCCCGCGTTTTCATGGGAGATACGGGCTCTCTCGCGTTGGGCGGCTTTGTCGCTGCGGCAGCATTTGAACTGAATATACCGCTTTTCATTCCGATATTTGCATTGATCTATTTTATGGAAGTACTGTCCGTCATCCTTCAGGTGACGTACTTTAAGGCAACGCATGGGAAAAGGATTTTCAGAATGGCTCCGATCCACCACCATTTCGAACTTGGCGGTTGGTCTGAGACAAAAGTGGTGACAGTCTTCACAATCATTACAATTTTACTTAGTCTTGTGGCTTTTCTGGCTATGTATTAAGCATTAGCCTGGAAGATGGATTTCGCGGGATCAGTGCGGGACCTGTTGAGAGAAAAGGAGAAGTACAAGAGAACATAGCTTACGGGGTGAATGGAATGGAGAGTAAGAAGGTGCTCGTGCTCGGCACGGGAAAAAGCGGCATCGCTGCTGCAAAACAAATTCTGAGTCTGGGAGGAGAGGTCATTCTCTTTGACTCAAACAAGGAACTGGATACAGTAAAGCTCCTTAAAAATTTCAAAAAAAAGGATAAGGTGAGCGTCGTTCTGGGAGAACTTACACAGGCGATACTCTGGAGCGTGGATCTTGCAGTGATCAGCCCGGGTATCCCACTGGACAAGCCGTTTGTTAGAATGATCGATGCGGCCAAGGTACCGATTTGGGGCGAGATTGAACTCGCATACCAGTCCAGCAAAGGCAAACTTTGTGCGGTTACCGGTACCAACGGCAAGACCACGACCGTATCGCTGATCGGAGAAATCCTGAAGGCCGCTTATGATGATGTTCATGTATGCGGTAACATTGGAAATCCGTTTACAGCAGAAGCGTTGGAGACCAAAGAAGAATCGGCAACGGTTTTGGAGGTCAGCTCATTCCAGCTTGAAACCATTATGGATTTTCATCCAAGCGTTTCAGCCATCACCAATATTACCCCGGATCATCTGGATCGTCATAAGACGATGAAGAATTACATTCATACAAAGGAAAACATTGCTCTGAATCAGACCGAAGAGGATTTTGTCGTATTGAATTACGAGGATCCGGAGCTTCGCAAATTCGGTAAGCGAAAGACATTAAAACCGCAGGTCGTATGGTTTTCTTCGCAGCACGAACTGAAGGAAGGTTTCTTCTTAAAGGATCATGTGATCTGCTATGCGCATGATGGTCAGGTAGAAGAACTACTGAAAACAGAAGATGTCATTCTTCTCGGAGATCACAACTATGAGAACATCATGTGTGCCATTGGCGTGACAATGCACATGGGTGTGCCGATGAAGAAGATTCTCTCTGTATGTAAGAAGTTCAAACCGGTAGAACACCGTATTGAGTTTGTACGGGAGAGAAATGGAGTCCGCTACTACAATGACTCCAAGGGTACAAATCCGGATGCGGCCATTAAAGCACTGCTTGCCATGCCGGGGCCGGTCGTACTCATTGGCGGCGGCTATGATAAGGACATTCCATTTGATGACTGGTGCAAGCTTTTTAAGGGCCGTGTGAAGTACCTTGTTCTGATCGGCCAGACCAGAAATATCATTGCCGAATGCGCAAAGAAGTATGGATTTACCAATGTCATGTTTGCAGAGGATATGGATGAGGCGGTGAAGGATTGTGCAGCTTATGCGGATGCCGGCGATTATGTACTGCTGAGCCCGGCGTGCGCAAGCTGGGGCATGTTCCCGAATTATGAGGAGCGCGGCCGTATCTTCAAGGAATGCGTAAAGGCTTTATAATATGGCAGATAAAAGAAAAGCAATAAGTTTTTTCGATTACAGTCTGGTCATTATGGTTATGTTTATAGCCGGTGTCGGTCTGGTTATGATGTATTCCGCATCTGGCTATTCTGCGCAGAACCAGATGAACGACGCAATGTATTTCTTCAAGCGTCAGTTCGGTTTTGCTTTGGTCGGGCTCCTTTTCATGCTGCTGATCGGAAATTTTTTGGATTATCATTGGCTGCTTCGGTGGCATAAGATTATTTACATTCTGTCCTGGATCATGGTTATCCTGACCTTTGTTATGGGTATTGCATCGCACGGACAGGCGCGTTGGATCAAGCTGGGACCGATCCGTTTTCAGCCTTCCGAAATCATGAAGATTGCGGTGATCCTCAGTACGACCGCATCGATCCGCCAGCGGATGAACCGGCTCGGAAATATAAAAGAGCTTGTATATACGATGGCGGTCGGCATTGTGCCAATGTGTCTGATCGCAAAGTCAAACCTTTCCACAGCCTTGATCATCGGCGGCATTACCATGGCCCTGGTTTTTGTGGCAACAAAGAGCTACAAATACTATGTGCTTCTGGCAATGCTTGGGGCGGGTGTGTATGTGGGCGCCTATCCGATTGCGAAAGCATTTGAATCCATGAATATGCTGCAAAGCTATCAGCTGCTTCGTATTTTTGCCTGGAAGGATCCGGCAAGCTACAGCGATGAGACGTTCCAGACGCTGCAGGGGTTGTATGCCATCGGTTCCGGCGGAATCTTCGGAAAGGGACTGGGAGAATCGGTTCAGAAATTTCTGATGCCGGAGGCCCAGAATGATATGATCTTTACGATCATCTGCGAAGAGTTAGGACTTTTCGGAGCGGTATCCATCGTGCTGATGTATGCATTTGTAATCTGGCGGCTCTATTCGATTGCCAGAGATGCGCGGGACATGGTGGGATCGTTCATTGTGCTCGGTATCATGGTACATATCTCGCTGCAGGTTATTCTGAACATTGCCGTAGCAACCAATGTGGTTCCGAACACCGGTGTTACATTGCCGTTTATCAGTTACGGCGGTACCTCGCTTTTGATTCTGATGTCAGAAATGGGAATTGCCCTGAATGTTTCGAAACAAACCACCATTGAGACGGTGGAAGAATAAAAGCATATATAGTATTCGACAAGGCTCGATGAGAGAAAGGCGAATGGTTCTGGCGACGTTGGTCGTCTTTCCGGGAAACACCGGAGGGGCGAATGACTGAGGCCGGGACATTCGCCTTTTGTGATATCGAGTCTTTACAGATGCCGGAAGCCTAGGTAGAATGATGACGATATGAGACAAAAACATTTAAGTGAACGACAAAAAACAAAACATATACTTCGCTGGAGTATGGTGCTGATTATCCTGCTGATTGCCATTATCCTTGCAAGCGCCCGGATTCAGAAAGTAACGGTCCGGGGGAATACGCGTTACACGCAGGAAGAAGTGATTCATATGCTGTTTGGCGGAAGCTGGGGAAGCAACTCCTTTTACCAGTTTGTGATCAACCGGGTCCGGCCGCATAAGACGATCCCGTTTGTACAGCGGTACGATCTGAACTGGGACGGTCCGTTCAAGGTCGAGGTCATTATGTATGAGAAGAACATCGTAGGGTATGTGGACTACATGTCGAGCCATATGTATTTTGACAAGGATGGTATTGTGGTGGAGTCAACCGGCAAGACACTGGAAGGCATTCCGCGGATTACGGGCCTGAACTTCGGTTCCATTGTGCTGTATAAGGAACTTCCGGTCCGGAATACAAAAGTCTTTAATGATATTCTGAACCTTACCGGTTCTCTGGCAGAGTATAAGATTCAATGCGATCAGATCGAGTATGACGACCTTTTAAATGCTACACTTCGCATCGGTAAGATTGCCGTGACGCTTGGTTCCAATGTAAACATGGAAATGAAGATTTCGACACTGAACGATATCCTTCCGAAGCTGACCGGTATGGCGGGAGTCCTGGACCTTTCTTCTTATACCGAAAACAACGATCATGAATCTTATATTTTTAAAGAGAAGGATATTGACCAGAAGGATCCGGTATCGGTACAGGATATTGCCAATGGCGTCAAGGCCGCGGTAGAAGAAAGCGCCGGAGAGACGTTGGCGCAGCCGGAGACCAGCGGGGAAGCGGCCGGACAGACAGACGACCGGAGCGGCGGAAAGAAAGACACACAGGCCGGCGAACAGACGGGCGAGGAAAATCCGGAAAAAGAAAATTAAAACTGAGCCAAAATGCAACAATATTACGTTTTGATGAGTTGCGGCAACAGATGGAAGTACGCATATATACGTATGGTTTCACAGACGAATGTAACATTTTCGTAAGAACTTGTGGTGAAAACTCCGTAAATATGCGTACTTTTCTTATGAAAATCATGAACAAAGCACTTGTAAAATCGGAGGTTTGCAAGTATTATATCTTAGAGTGTTTCCGCACGGAATATGAAAGCGACGCAAAAAAGCGTATCAAGCAGCGGAAATGCGCAAAATAAAAAGAGTATATATCCCAAACGATAAGATAAATGTATAAAGGAGGAAGATTTATGCTCGAGATTAAACTTCCTGAGTCAGAGTCAGCTGCTCGAATTATTGTAGTTGGTGTTGGTGGCGCAGGTAACAATGCAGTAAACAGAATGGCTGCAGAGGGTATTGTAGGTGTAGAGCTCATCGGTGTGAACACAGATAAGCAGGCACTGCAGTATAGCCAGGCGTCTCAGACACTCGCTATCGGTGAAAAGCTTACAAAGGGTCTGGGCTGCGGCGGAAGACCGGAGATCGGTGCAAAGGCTGCCGAGGAAAGCTCAGAGGATATCACAGCGGCACTGAAGGGTGCGGACATGGTATTCGTTACATGCGGTATGGGCGGCGGAACCGGAACCGGTGCGGCACCTGTGATCGCAAAGATCGCAAAGGATATGGGTATCCTTACGGTCGGCGTTGTAACCAAGCCATTCCGTTTCGAAGCAAGACAGAGAATGAAGAACGCCATTCACGGCATCGAGCAGTTAAAGTCCTCCGTAGATACTTTGATCGTAATCCCGAACGACCGTCTTCTTGAGATCGTAGACCGCAGAACTTCTATTCCGGATGCATTAAAGAAGGCCGATGAAGTTCTTCAGCAGGCTGTACAGGGCATCACAGATCTGATCAATGTTCCGGGTCTCATCAACCTCGACTTTGCCGATGTATCTTCTGTTATGAAGGACAAGGGCATTGCACATGTCGGTATCGGTGTTGCAAAGGGTGATGAGAAGGCAACAGAAGCAGTTAAGCAGGCAATTTCTTCTCCGCTTCTTGAGACCAGCATTGAAGGTGCTACCGATGTTATCATTAACATTTCCGGTGATATTTCCCTCATCGAGGCCAATGAAGCGGCTTCTTACGTAGAGGAGCTTGCCGGTGAAGAAGCAAACATCATCTTTGGTGCCATGTACGATGAAGATGCACAGGATGAGTGCAAGATCACGGTTATTGCAACAGGTATCCGTGACGTGACGGAAGAACAGCCGGCAGAGCGCCCGCAGGAGCAGGCTCGTCCGGTACAGACCGGTGCTCCGGCCGCTACACAGCCGAGACCGACTATGCCAAGCTTCCTCAGCAACGCAGCAGGTCAGGGTTTCCAGCCACAGGCTAGACCAGCCGCTCCGGCACCACAGCAGCCGGCACCACAGCCTGAGCTCAACATTCCGAATGTTCCGCAGCAGCCGGCACCACAGCCAAGCACTCCGCTGCAGCCTTCCTTCCGTCCACAGCAGACTAAGGAAGTGTCCATCAACATTCCTGATTTCCTTAGAAATCGCAGATAATTAATTTTTCTCCGGGAGCTTCGGCTCCCGGTTTTTTTGTTACGAGACAGAATCCGGTTTCTGCCTTGCGGAGCAGGGAATTCTCTTGTATTCCGTGTAATGACTTTACGGAAACAGGGTTTATATGGTATGATACCCGATGCTTTATTTATAGGAATATAGTTTTCGGCAACGTAAAGAACGGGCGAAAACTATACATATAGAAACAATGTTTTAGAGAATAATGAGGAAGCAATGGCTAATTTAAAGGAAGAAATTGAGAAGCGTCGTACGTTTGCGATTATTTCACACCCGGATGCCGGTAAAACCACATTGACAGAGAAGTTCCTTCTGTATGGTGGAGCAATCAATCTGGCCGGTACGGTCAAGGGTCGTAAAGCGACGAAGCATGCAGTGTCAGACTGGATGGAGATCGAGAAGCAGAGAGGTATTTCGGTTACTTCTTCCGTTCTGCAGTTTAATTATGATAATAAGTGTATCAACATTCTGGATACACCGGGACATCAGGATTTCTCGGAGGATACCTATCGTACATTGATGGCAGCTGACAGTGCGGTCATGGTTATTGACGGTGCCCGAGGTGTTCAGCCGCAGACCATCAAACTGTTCAAGGTCTGTGTAATGCGGCACATTCCGATTTTTACTTTCATAAATAAGTTTGACCGTGAAGCACGTGATCCGTATGAGCTTCTGGACGAGATTGAGAGCGTTCTTGGCATTCACTGTGTTCCGGTAAACTGGCCGATCGGCTGTGGCCGTAACTTTAAGGGCGTATATGATCGTGAAACAGAAAAGGTTGAACTTTTTACATCCAATGCCGGCGGAACCAAGGCGGTAGAGGAGCTGGATCTGGATGTTCACGATGCCGGCTTAAAGGACACCATCGGTTTTGAACGCTATGATAAGCTGATGGAGGATCTGGAACTTCTGGACGGTGCATCGGATGACTTTGATCAGGAGCGCGTCAATGCCGGTGAACTGACACCGGTCTTCTTTGGATCAGCGCTTACAAACTTTGGCGTAAAGACATTCCTGGAGCATTTCCTGAAGATGACCAATCCGCCAATGCCGCGTAACAGTGATGCCGGTCTGATCAATCCGGTGGATGAAAAGTTCTCTGCCTTTGTATTTAAAATTCAGGCAAACATGGATCCAAAGCATCGTGACCGTGTCGCTTTTATGCGTATCTGTTCTGGAGAATTCGATGCCGGAATGGAAGTTAACCACGTACAGACCGGCCGAAAGGTCAAGCTCAGCCAGCCGACACAGATGATGGCCGATGAGCGTAAAATCGTGGAAAAGGCGTATGCCGGTGATATTATCGGTATTTTTGATCCGGGTATCTTTTCCATTGGCGATACACTGGAACTCAGCAGCAAGAAATTTAAATTTGAAGGTATCCCGACATTTGCACCGGAGCACTTTGCCCGTGTACGTCAGATCGATACCATGAAGCGA
>ONLM01000124.1 GCA_900318695.1 uncultured Eubacteriales bacterium
CTGGAGGATATGGTTCGAAGTTATCTGCCGGAGAATCTGCTTCAACTTGTGGATAACAAGCGAAGTCTGGAGAAGGAAAATAAAGAGAGTCATGATTTCTATGCCAATATCCCGGTATGGCTAAGCGAGATTCCGGAGATCAATGTGGCAAAAGGCATTGATTTCTGCGGTTCCGTTTCGAATTTTATGCAGGCACTGGAAACGTATGTTGTTGCGATCCCGGAGAATTCCATGAACATGGAGATTGCATTGGAGCGTAAGGATTACAGTGAATTTGTCACCAGAGCCCATGCATTGAAGAGTACGTCCGGTGCCGTTGGTGTTATGGAGCTTGCCGGTTTTGCGGCAGCACTGGAGGATGCGGCCAATGCCGGAAAAATGGATCCGATCAAAAATTATGGACATGTACTCATCGACCGGTATCGCGATTTTGCGACTACAGTACGGAAAAAGATGGTAGAAAATGTAGAAAATGCCAAGTCTGTCGTAGAGAAGGATGTTGAGAAAGCGAACCAGAGTGCGGCGGAAACGGAATTCAGCATGTTCTTGGGATTTGATGCGGTGCCGGAGGATGAGAGCCTTCCGGAAATCTCTATGGAAGAACTGGCGGATGCATATAGAACCATACTGGAAGTGCAGTCTAATTTTGATTTTGATACCTTGACGATTATGATGGAGTCTCTGAAAGGTTACCGCATACCGAAGGAAGAAAGGGAACGGTATACAAGGCTTAAGCAGTATGCGGCTCGTCCGGAATGGGATAAAATAGAAAAACTTCTTCAGGAGTTTCGGTAAGATCAATAAAAATAAGGCAGATTTTTGATAATCACCCTAAATTTTTACTGAATTGCCATAAAGTACGTAAAAAAAAACTTGAAGAATGAGGAACGAGAACTAGTATTATTCAGTGATTTATTTAGATTCTAAATTCTAGTAAATGACAAAAAATTGCCGATATTCGATATACATAGAGAGAAAAGAGTTGATTGGAAAGGACAGCATTTCAATGGCAGAGCAGCAGAACGTTTTACTGATCAGTAATGATCACAGTTTTATGTTAAATACCATTAATACAAGTCTGACAGGGCAGGGACTGAATATCATTAATGTACGTGTTAATGCGAATGAAATAAAACTGAATGAAGATAAAGCAGATATTTTCATCCTTTACATGGAAAAGAAGCCGGATGAGGCATTTCATACACTCCGGTATCTGGAAAATGTTATGGTTGAAAAAAAGAAAACTTTTATCATTATTGCGGATGAGACACTTCTTCATTATGCCTATTCGTTCATTCAGGTTGAACATATCACCACCACTCTTCAGCGTCCACTGGATATGCAGAAATTAAATACAACTATCAGTAATCTTCTGCATGGCGAGACCAGTTCCAAGAAGAGCATACTTCTTGTGGATGATGATCCTACGTATTTAAAGATGGTACGAGGTACGCTTCAGTTGAAGTATCATGTTACACCGGTGAACTCCGGTCGTCAGGCCATAGAATATCTGGCGGCACATCGTCCGGATCTTATTCTTCTGGATTATGTTATGCCGGAGGCCAGCGGACCGGAGATTTTGAGAGCATTGCGGAGTCAGCCGGCAACGGCGGATATTCCGGTTGTTTTCCTGACGGGAAACAACGATCGCGAAAAAGTTGTAGAGGTTATTACGCTTAAGCCGGATGGATATCTGTTAAAGGGTGTTAAGCTGGATAAAATTGTGGAGTATGTAGATAATTTCTTCCGTCCTCACATTGAAGAAGACCCGAACGCATAAATTCAATACATTAAATTTACGGGAGAGACCGAATGACGGAAATGACAGCCAGTCTGTGATTTTCGTCATTTTTTCATGAAACGAGGGCGGACATTTGACGGAGACTTTGTTCTTTTTTGCAAGCAAAGGCCGAAAACAGACTATATTGTGAATTTTATATCAAAATAGTGCTGGTGAATTCAAAAAACCATGTTATAATCCATATGCCTGAAGTTAAAGGTAGTCAGGAGCCTGAGACAGAAGGACTGATTGATTGCCGGCTCCTAAGGGAGACGCCGGGTCACGCTGGAACAGAAGTCAGCACACATCGGAAATGGAGATGCTGTGAGGCAGAGATGTGACGACCCGATGCAGATCATAAGGACACCGGATATTTTGAGGGTATTTTTGAGGAGAAGTTTATGGTAACCAACGATAAGGGCGCAATTGCGCTGAAACATGAGGTCGTTGAGGGTGTTGCCCGTCTTGCTTGGGCGGATAATCTCAATGAACAGTCTGAAAATGAGCTCGCTGCTCGCATTTCCCCGGGCCCACGTGCAAACTGGAGATGTTGTGTATATAAGGAGCGTGAGATTCTGAAGTGGAGAATTCGTTTAACGGAGAATCTCGATGCCGATCCGTATGCAACAGAACCTTGCAACAATGTAATTCAGGTTATCAGCCCGGCTTGTGAAGAGTGTCCGCTTGCTTCGTATTCTGTAACCGATAACTGTCGTCTTTGCCTTGGTAAGGCCTGCCAGAACAGCTGTAAGTTCGGTGCAATCACAATGACAGAGACCAGAGCACATATCGATCCGAATAAGTGTAAGGAGTGTGGTATGTGTGCCAATGCATGTCCGTATGGAGCGATTGCACATCTGGTTCGTCCATGCCGTAAGCCATGTCCGGTCAATGCCATCACTTACGATGAGTATGGTGTCTGCAAGATCGACGAGAAGAAGTGTATCCGCTGCGGTCAGTGTATTCACAGCTGTCCGTTCGGTGCGATCGCATCAAAGATCGATGTGGTTGACATTATCAAGGATATCAAGGCCGGTAAGGAAGTCATTGCTATGTGTGCACCTGCCATTGAAGGCCAGTATGGCAAGGACATCACCATGGCTGCATTGAAGGCTGCGCTCAAGAAGGTCGGATTTGCTGATATGGTTGAAGTCGGACTGGGCGGCGATATGACGGCAGCCTATGAGGCAGAAGAGTGGTCTGAGGCACGTAAGGAAGGCAAGAAGATGACAACATCTTGCTGTCCTGCATTCATTAACATGCTTCGTAAGCACTATCCGGATCAGTTCAAGGAGAATATGTCAGAGACCGTTTCTCCAATGTGTGCTATTTCCAGATATTTGAAGGCAACACATCCGGATTGCAAGACCGTATTCATCGGACCTTGTATCGCAAAGAAGTCCGAGTGCCATGAAATGGGCATTGAGGGAAATGCAGATTATGTACTTACCTTTGGTGAGATGACTGCATTGTTAAAGTCGAAGGACGTTAAGCTGGAGCCGGTTGCAGACAGCTATCAGGAAGCTTCTGTATGGGGCAAGAGCTTTGCATCTTCCGGCGGAGTTGCCAATGCCGTACTGGAAGTTATGCGTGAGCGCGGCGAAGATGTTCAGGGCATTAAGCTGAAGGCAGCCGCAGGCGGAAAGGAATGTACAACCGCACTGACTCTCCTTAAGATGGGCAAGCTTCAGGAAGACTTCATTGAAGGCATGGTTTGTGAAGGCGGCTGTGTAGGCGGACCATCTAAGCACAAGACCGAACTTGAAATCCGAAAGGTTCGTATGGAACTTCTGAATGAGGCAGATGATCGTAAGATCCTGGATAATCTTGAGAAGTATCCTATGGATAAGTTCAGCATGATGCGTGGAGAGATGAACGAAGCAACAAGACCAGAGAAGTAATCTTCTTGATCAGAAACATCGAAATATCCATTTACTATAGAGGATCGTACCGGAAAATTCCGGTGCGGTCCTTTTTTTGTAACTTAAGTTACGGAAAGAAGCGGAATGTTCCGGTAGAATGCAGTACATAACCTGAAGACAAGAGTAAAGAGACAGGAGTAAAGATATGAGTGCAATGTTGGGACCGATTCACCATTGGATTTATCGGAAAATTGAAGCGCAGGAGATGCTGAATCGGCAGATCGTAACCGTTGCGAAAGAAAATGGCTGGGAAGAGCAGGCGTTGGATAAACCGTTGGAATCATTTTATAGAGAGGAACTGCCGCCGTTGGAGGAAGTGATTGATCTTTCCAATATTCATGCATGGCTTTCTTCCTCCATTTCGGATATTGAAACGCGCTATGCGGAATTGGTAACAGGGCTTTTGGTGAACCATCCGGAACGTCTTAAAACAATGGAAGAGATCTGTTTTCGCTTTGGACAGGAATATGCCATTCCGGCCGGAGCTACGATAGAAGAGGCTTTTCAGGAGATTCAAAGTCTTTTTCTTGATGGAATGCCGTGTGATCGTGCGATTCGAATTATGGAAAATAATGGTAGCGTAATTTCTTTTCAGCGTGTTCTGGATCTTCATACGGAGTACTGGAGAGCAGTACAGGGAGACAGCGAAAATTATTATGCGCTTCGGAAACGTATTGTGGAAGGAATGCTTTCGGAATCCGGATATCGGTTGAACACAGTCGGTGATGGTATCTATGAACTGTATTTTTCGGTTGCCTGAGTCCAAAGCAGAAATCGATAGCTGGAGAAAAAGCGACCATAAAAGTTCAGAAATCTATAGTCGTAGGAAAAAGGCCAACGATAAAAGTTTAGAAAACGACAGCCGGAGAATAAAAAGCAGTGATTAAAGTTCTGAAATCGATTACTAGAAAAAGAGATCAGAATTGCATAATTAAACATTGAGCTTAAAAATTCATTTTTGAAGTCGGAATAGTGAAATCAACTCTGTATTTTTAAGCTAAAATTTAGGATTTTTAGGATTTTAGGAGTAGAAAAATGGAAAAGATAACTAAAGATATGATCATGGGAGACATTGTGCGGAATTATGAAGGAGCCATTTCTGTGTTGATGGGCATCGGAATGGGATGCATTTCCTGCCCGGCAGCACTGAATGAAACGCTCTCCGATGCAGCTATGGTGCATGGATTAAAGGCAGAGGATGTGGTTGCAACGCTGAATGAGCAGCTTGGGCTGATGTGAATTTCGCCCATACTGTAAAAACGAAACGGAGAAGAAAATATGTACTGCATTGAGACGATGGAAAAAGAACACGCCAATATACTGGAACTTCTGAAAGTAGTTCGCAGCATGTGCTGCCAGATTATAGAGGGAGAAAAAGCAGATGTGGAAGATTTTCGGAAAATCATTGACTTCGCAAGAAATTATTCCGACAGACAGCATCATGGAAAAGAGGAGAAGTTTCTGTTCAATGAAATGGAGGCCCAGCTTGGTGCCATGGGACAGAATCTGATTCGTTACGGTATGCTGGTGGAGCATGAGCTATGCCGTGCCCATATTCATGATCTGGAAAGTGCGCTGAATCTGTATGAGAAGGATCCGAAGACGATTTATAAGATGGATATCATTGAGGCGGCCAATGGCTATGCCACGATGCTTACACGCCATATCAAGAAGGAAAATGCCGTTGTGTATCCCTTTGCAGAACGCTCTTTGACACAGGAGCTGCTAAAGGAAATAGATGTGAAAGTGGAAACGTTTGAGACGGAAACGGCTGCGCAGGGTATTCAGAAGAAATATTGCGCTATGATCGAAGAACTTGCTGCCAAATATGGTCAGATGGATGATCAGCATGATCTCATGTAATCAGATGGAAATCTGCGTTTCGAATTATGGAAACACAAAGTGGATAGAAGTGTACTCTCTATAGAAGAGGCAGAATAAAAAGACAAAAAAGAAGAACCCTGCGTGGACCGATGCTCCCGGAAGATGAAAGGAGCATAGGACCATACAGGGTCTTTTGTTATGTTTTATTATGTGGCAGAAGCCGACTCCGGATGATCGATCTTTGCGACGGCGTCGACAATGGATGCGGCTGCCCCACTGGTAATCATCTCATGAATCCGCTCAATATCGGTATCGTTCATATGGGACTTTCCGAGGTATTGACCATATTCCTGCGACAGACGGAGTGCACTCTCATTTTCTTTGGTTTCCAGTTGGGAACGATAGGTTCCGGCGGCCCGGAGAGCGTCCGTCAGTTCTTCGATCTTTGCGCGGTATGCATTTTCAATTTCATCGGTGAGGATGTTTTTGGTTACCGTATCGAAAGTATTCTGGGCACTCTGTTTCTGTGCAATGGCGTCATTCCGCTCCTGCTGAATTTTGGAGATCTCATCATCAAAGGACTCAAGGTTATATCCGTCTTCATTGCTGTCCTTCTCAATGGCGTGTGTTGTCATGCGTATCTTCTTCCGGTTTGTCTTGATCCGGTTCTTGATTTCACGGCCTTCATGAATGGCGTTTTGATGACGGCCGATCGTAATGTTAAAGATGGCTAAATACAACCCGCCGAAAATTGCGATATCAAGGATATAGATGCCGATGAGATAGTATATTTTCCGGTCTGGGATCAGGCTGTAAAGTCCGAACGGAAGTAAAGCAAACACAGCAATGAAAAACAAAAGAAAGCGGAACAGTTCGCTGATTCCGGATGGACGGAACAGGGTGAAAAACAGATTGGTGCAGCAGAATGCCGGGGCATTGTCCTTTTGCATGATTGCCTTGATCTGTCGTTTCAGCTCTTTATTCTCAATGATATAAGGCTCTGTTTCCGCGGAGATGCGTCCTTTCACGCCTTCACGCTTTGCGCGGTCACGATCGGCATTGGCCTTTTTCAGACGGGCATCAATCTGGCTGATCTGCTTATCATAGGTAGCATTAATTTCTGCACTGCGTGTCTTAATGGTCCGGTCAATTTTATCGGAGACCTCTTTTTTGATTTTCTCGAGAGAAGAACCGGTCTGCCGTTCCGTTTCTTTTTGCTGCTCGAGCTGAGATTTCAATGTTTCGTATTCGGCAATGGCTGACTTTGCAGCGGATAAAAATTCAACGGGATTTTCGGTCTCAAGTCCCATGGTCTACTGTCCTCCCACACAAAACGGTCTATGGATCCGGAAGATGCACAGAAGTGTAAAAAAATTCGGAATCATGCGAAAAAGCGGCGGATTCTTTAGGATTCTTTACAATTTGTGCGTAATGGTTTATCTTAAATCCATATCTATTAAGAGATATCATAACATGCATTTTTTAACTTTTTATGAACAATCAACGGAATTTGTACATAGATCATTGGCATGATTGAAAAACGGATGCCGGAGTGGATCCGGCAGTGTGACAGTCATTTTAAAAATAAGAATGGAGTGAGGTGAAAGAATGTTTCGAATGAGCGGTTCTCTCTATAAAGATGGTCGCCTTCTGCGGGATTGTGTGTCTCGCCAGAGTGATCCCCATGTCTCAAGGACGGATCACGTCCTGACCGCCCTTAAGGAAATTTGTGAATATATGGATCTTTCGGTACCGATCTGGCTGCAGCAGAACATAAACCAGTTTAAGCGCAAATCGGTGACGGAATTCCGGCAGGACAGTTTCATGGAGGAAATCCCATTTGACTATCTGAAAATCGAAGTGATTGAGGAATAAGAAGTGGGCGGAACGCCTGCCATGAGCGCATTTGTGTGGTATACTAAGATGTGAATGTCAAATGTTGGCCATTCACTTGTGACGAGTAGCACGCACACATTTATGTGAAATGTGCATCATACGGATAACACGTATCAGAACCGGTTCCCAAAAGCAGGTAGGAGGAAATTATGGCAAGTCATAAGGATGAATATGAAGAGTTGGAGCGCCGTCCCGGGGAAGCCCATGCGACTGTCCCGGTGCCGCCAAGTGAAAAACTGCGAAGACCTGCAGATCCCAAGGAACTTCTGATGCGCAATCAGGTTTCCAAGGTATCGGAGATGAAGACAGAAGAACCGCCGCGGGCGGGTGTTCCTCTGCAGCGAAACAAGGCAGAGACGGAAACCGGAAA
>ONLM01000220.1 GCA_900318695.1 uncultured Eubacteriales bacterium
CCATGTTGTAAGTTCTGACCATTTCCCATTCTGAAATAAAGATCGGAATCATGGTTTCGCCTTCCTTCAAAGGCTGATTGTTGTATGACTTGCGGTCATCGTAATTTGCCATTGTGAATACCTCCGTTTATGGCTGGAGGTAATCCACCTGACAATATTCCTTTTTGTGGTCTGCACTGTGCCGATCATAATGGATTCCTCCGTTGTGATTGGCCAGTTGCCCTATAGACTGGACCGGGTTACGTGTTTCACTCACCAGTCAGCTTTCGGGCGCCGGCTTGATCAGAACCGGCTTGCTTTCTGATGAGAATCAAAGCAACATTTTTAATTTGCGTTCGCAGAATTTATATTAGCGTAAATGCGAAACAGATTGAAAAACGCTAAAATTTGTGATAAAATTGCAAACGATCGTGTGTATCGCATTTGATTGCTTATATTGTAGCGAGATAGTTATTTTTGGTCGAAATTACGTTTGACCGTGGTTTGACCAAAAAGGTCAAAGGAGGTAAGCCAGCTTTGTACTTTCACGAGATAGCACAGGAATTAAAACTTCATATGGATCCGGATGGGCGTGCAGGAGAGTTCGTGAAAAGACTGGTCAGAGATTCCATCCGAGATCCGATGAATGATGAAGAACAAGAGGCCGATTGGCTTCACGAATACAATCCGATGGAGAAAAATATCTCTATTAACATGCTGGACCAGATCTTTGAGGGCGATAAGAATAAATGGATTTCAAGAGATCGTGCAGGCAGAATTTGCAGTCTATATGATGGGGTAGTTTTAGCAGAGCAGGTGGACAGACTGTATGATGGAGATAAAGAACATCTACAAAAGTTTTTGTGGAAAAAGGGACTTGATGTAAAGACGGAAGAGCTCGGATCAGCAGTACAGGACATTTTTGATCAGATTTATCATGGCCTTGCCAAAGGTATTCATGATGTTGATATAACGCTTACTATTCATGAGCCGAAGCCAAGCATAAAAAATCTTGCAGGAGACAGAATCTATTGCGAGGATGGAAAACTATATATTGACGGTGATGTTATCGAATTGCCTATTCGACTTAGTGACGCCCAAATTTATGAATTTGAAGCAGGTTATATCTCAGCCCTTTGTGATGCTTATGCAGAAGTACTTATGAGGGATAAGGTATCTGTAGACGACATACCTTCGCTTCCTAAAAAATACCAGCAGAACTTTTATGATCAAAGAAAGGCTTATCTTAGTGCAGAGAGCATTCAGCGGTCTATTAGTGAAGTCTATGAAGATGGTGAGAATCAATTTGACATCCTGAAGGAAGATGCCTTTGGTGGCATCAAGACCACATATTACGATGATTATGACAATGGATACCGCAGGCTGCTGGAAGTCTTGAAAAAAATATCTGATGTACAGCTTGAAAAATCAAAGCTTATGCTTATTAAGAATCTGATAGGAAATCTCGAAAGGCTTGGAATTGTTCACATCCTTGTGAATGACAAGACGATTGTGTCGTGGGTGGATCCATATGCGGAATAGTGTATTTAATACGCCTTTTGAAAATATGCTTCGAATCCTGCTGCTGATTAATACATTGAAGAAACCGGCAAATGTTGACAGACTTGCTGCACTTGATTTCATATGTATCTTCGGTAAAAAGTGCAAGGTGTTAGACAAGAACTTACATGGCAATAATGAGTTCGGTTTTTCTGAGTTTACAACCAAGAGAGAACGAATTAAAGAAGCCATGAAGATTGCTGTTAAAAATGATTTCCTGGAAGTAGAGAGAAGTGAAGACGGATTTGTGTACAGTATTAGCGAAAGAGGCAGGGCTGTTGTAAGATCTTTGGAATCGCCGTATGCACACGATTATACCGTTGGGGCAAAGATAGTATGTAATCGTTTTTCTTCATTTACAGACGATGGAATATTACAATATATCAGTGATTTGTCTACCGAAACAATGGAGGGCTGAGCATGCAGACTTTTATGATTGAAAAGCTCCGCGTTTCCGGAGCCGGTAAAATTGATGGTGTTGTTGAGTTTACAGATGGACTTAACCTGATTCAGGGAAGATCCAATACAGGAAAGACCTGGATACTCAGGTGTATCAATTATCTGTTTGGAAATGACCGTAGGCCATACACACCTGCAACAGGATATACAGAAATTGAGGGTATTTTCAAAACAGAACGTTATGGAGAGATTAACCTGAATTATTCACCGCAAAGCGGTGATTGCGGCTGAAAGCCGCATTGTTACTACAGCTACATAGCTTTTTTGCTTTCAC
>ONLM01000126.1 GCA_900318695.1 uncultured Eubacteriales bacterium
ATCACCTGATCCGGATCATGCCGGCGGAGGGATGTCGATTCCAACATACGTTCGTTATGTCTACGCGATACCTCTAGGTATCGTTTTTTTTATCCTAGAATTTATTGCAGATGACAATAGATATCTAAATCCTTCACCGTTCATTTCCGTTTGGTTTCCTTCTCTATAACATATGAAAGGAGTGCCAGATTCTTATGAGCACAACTGAAACAACCTCAAAAACTTACCACACACAAATGGAGGCCGCCCGACTTGGCATCATCACAAAAGAAATGCAGACGGTTGCCGAAATAGAACACCGCCCTGTAGAATTCATCCAAAGATATGTTGCAGAAGGCAAAATCGTCATTCCATGCAACAAACTTCACACTTGTCTCAAACCTAATGGTATTGGCAGTATGTTAAAGACAAAAATCAATTGCAATTTAGGCATCAGCCGCGACTGCAAGGATTACGACATAGAAATGCAAAAGGTTATGAGTGCCGTACATTTAGGTGCAGAAGCGATCATGGATCTTTCCAGCCATGGCAACACCGAGCCATTTCGGAAAAAGCTCACTCATGAATGTCCTGCAATGATTGGTACCGTTCCTGTTTATGACGCTGTCATTCACTATCAGAGAGATCTGTCTACACTGTCTGCAAAAGATTTTATCGATGTCGTTCGACTTCATGCTGAAAATGGGGTTGATTTTGTCACGCTTCACTGCGGCATTAATCGCGAAACAATAAAAGAAATCCGCACCGGAAAGCGTAAAATGAATCTTGTTTCCCGCGGTGGCTCGTTGATTTTTGCATGGATGTCGATGACCGGTAACGAAAATCCATTCTACGAATACTATGATGAGATTCTTGATATTTGCCGTGAATATGATGTAACCATCTCCCTGGGCGATGCATGCAGACCAGGTTGTCTGGCAGATGCTACAGATCAATGCCAAATCGGAGAATTATTACGTTTAGGCGAATTGACAGAACGTGCGTGGAAAAAGGATGTTCAGGTAATGGTTGAAGGCCCTGGACACGTACCTATGGATCAAATTGCTGCCAATATGAAAATCGAGCAGACAATCTGCCACGGCGCACCTTTTTATGTTCTCGGTCCATTAGTCACCGACATTGCTCCCGGATATGATCATATTACCGCTGCCATCGGCGGTGCCATTGCCGCTATGAACGGCGCTTCATTTTTGTGCTATGTCACTCCAGCCGAACATTTAGCACTCCCGAATCTTGAAGATGTAAAAACAGGAATTATTGCTTCCAAAATTGCTGCCCATGCCGCCGATATCGCCAAAGGCATCCCAGATGCACGAACCCAAGATGATTGTATGGCAGATGCGCGGAGAAAACTGGATTGGGATGAACAATGGAAGTATTGCCTTGACCCAGAAACAGCCAAAGCCATTCGTGCATCGCGGGCACCGGAAGACGATCACAGCGATACATGCTCTATGTGCGGCAAATTCTGTGCTGTACGTTCTATAAACAAGGCTCTTGCCGGCGAGATGATCGATATACTTTAATTTTTTACAAAAATGCTGAATTTATAGAGACGTTTTTTTAGAAAACAAAAAAGGCAATCCGATCCTGCATTGTCCCAACATCAAATTATGATCTCCATCGGGACAATACAAATACTTCGAATTGCCTTTTTTTATTCAATAAAGCGTTTCATTACCGGCTCACCAAAAACATACTTTTATACAGTGAAACCATCTTATTCATTTTATACCGAATCTGTGGTTCCGATCACTCTTTCAATATGCATCGCTAAATATCCGATTTCCGCATCCTGATATTCCTTATTCAACAGACGGCTCATTTCATTGCAGATATCCTCCGCCAAATGAAACACCTCCGGATACTTCGCCAGCATATAATCATTCAGATTCATCTTTAAAGGTTCTCCCGTTTCCAGTCTAGTGACCATATATCGTATATGGTTCATCATACGGTTGTAACCCAGTGACATCACTTCTACTTTCCGACCTGTTTTCTCTTCAATATAGGAAATACAGTTCCGAACAATCTGCGCCGTTTTCAAGGATTGCGCAACGGCTTCATTTACAATCGCAGAATGTACATGCAATGCCAAAAATCCGACTTCATCATCACTCAGATCAAATCCGGTTTTGTCCTTGAATACCGGCAGTATACTCGTAGCAACCTGATACTCCATATGAAACAAAAGCCGAATATCATCCTTCAAGGGATTTCTTATGGTTTCACCTTTTTGTATTCTCTGTAGCGCAAATGCCAAATGATCTGCCATAGGGAACACAATATTCCGATCCACAGTTCCAAACACTTTTTCCGCTTCGTCCAGAACCGCATCGGAAATTTCAAGGCATATCGGATCCACCTCATTAACGATGTTCATGGCATTACCACGCTCTGTGGTTTTTTCCAAAGAGTATCGTGAAGCTTCCTCTGGGACATCAACCCAATCTGTGATTTTTTTACCAAACCCTATACCCTTGTTCAATACCAGATAAACCTTCTGCTGGTCAGGCTGCACTACAATAATAGCATTATGGTTTAATACTTTTCTTACGCGATACATTACATTCTCCATGCTTTAGCTAAAAAGTCCCCTCTCAGGCGACTCCTGAAAGGGGGCTTTAAACGGATTATATCCTTTTTATGCAAGAATGTCGACAGCAATTATATCTTCGCCCTTTTGAACATTTCCGGTCTTCAAAAGACGAACTTTCATATTGTCATCAAGATCTGTGCAGAGGATCGGAGAAGAAATGGAAGGTGCATTCTTTTTAATGAATTCAAGATCCATTTTAAGAAGCGGATCTCCCTTCTTTACCTTCTGACCATTCTCTACAAGTACTTCAAATCCCTGACCATCAAGCTTCACAGTATCAATACCCATATGGAACAGCATACTAATTCCGGTATCTGTCTGGAAACCGATTGCATGCTTGGTATCAAATACGAAGGTCACTTCGCCATCCGTTGGCGCATAGAGATATGGGTCTTCAGGAATCATACATGCTCCTTCACCCATCATTCCACCGGCAAAAGCCTCATCCGGTACTTCAGAAAGATTCTGACAAATACCATTCAGCGGGCTACCAATGACAATGGTCTTCTCTACCTGTGCTGCATCGTTAGCCACGGTATCCGTTTCCTTGGAAGCAGCAGTATCTTCTCTGTTCTCACTGATGTACTCGACATTTTCCTGAGACTCAAGATAATCCTCAAGGTTAGCCTTAATTACAGTTACTCCCGGCCCATAAATAACCTGAACACCGTTACCCTTCTGAACTACGCCGGAACATCCGGTTGATTTAAGTATAGACTGATTGACCAGCTCCGGTTTATTTACCGTTACACGAAGTCTTGTTGCGCAGCAATCTACATCTGAAATATTGGCTTTGCCGCCAAGACCCTTCATAATAAGATCGCTCTTTTCATCTGTCGGAACGTTTTCCTTAGTATCATTTGAACCATTTTTACGTGCAAGATAATCTGCCTTGCGATAAAGCTTTGTCTCCTGATCATCATCCTCACGACCCGGAGTCTTCAGATCAAATTTTTTAATCAAAAAGCTGAATGTTACATAATAAAGAATGAAGTAAATTACACCAACAATAACAATCTTAAACCAATCTGTCTTCGCATTGCCCTGAAGAATACCAAAAAGGAAAAGATCCAGGAAACCGCCGGAGAATGTAAGACCAACGGCAATGTTAAGCATATGCGCGATCATGTAGGCTGTACCGGCAAGAAGAACCTGTACACCGAACAGCATCGGAGCAACAAAGAGGAATGAAAACTCAATCGGCTCTGTAATACCTGTAAACATAGAAGCAAGTGCTGCTGAAAGAAGAAGACCACCTGCCTGCTTACGCTTTTCCGGCTTTGCACAACGATACATTGCAAGTGCCGCACCCGGAAGACCAAAGATCATAAAAATGAACTCACCAGAGAAATAACGGGTAGCATCTGCACTAAAGTGTGCTACATTTGCAGAATCGGCAAGCTGTGCAAAGAAAATATTCTGTCCGCCTTCAACCAGCTTTCCGGCAACTTCCATCTGTCCGCCAACGGCTGTCTGCCAGAATGGCATATAGAATACATGATGAAGACCAAATGGAATCAAAGCTCTCTTAATAAGACCAAAAATCAGAGTTCCGATGTATCCACTGCCGGTTACTAACCCGCCCAGTGCATAAATTCCTTTCTGTACAAACGGCCATAAATAGAAGCTGAGAATACCAACTCCGATGTAAACCAATGTAGAAATAATTGGTACAAATCTTGAACCGCCAAAGAAAGAGATCGCTGCAGGAAGCTCAATCTTATAAAAGCGGTTATGAAGTGCTGCTACACCAAGACCAACAATAATTCCACCAAATACACCCATCTGAAGTGTCTGGATACCAACAATACTTGTTACCGTACCGCCAAGAACGCCTTCTGCCACATTACCTGCAGCGTCGATCATTCCTGTGATTGTAAGCATCGCCTGAATTGTTGTGTTCATAACAAAGAATGCGATCATTGCTGCAAGAGCGGCAACTTCCTTTTCCTTCTTTGCCATACCAATTGCAACACCAACGGCAAAAATAAGCGGAAGGTTGTTGAAAATTGCGCTTCCTACGGCATTCATAATATTAAACAACGCATTTAACGGTGTTCCTGCCGCAAGAACTGCTTCCATATGATATGTTGCAATTGTAGTTGCATTTGTAAACGTACTTCCCAGTCCCAACAAAAGACCTGCTACAGGAAGCATTGCGATCGGCAGCATAAAGCTTCGGCCGACTCTCTGTAAAACAGCGAAAATCTTTTCTTTCATGTTTCCTCCTAATATCCTGTCCTGCTTTTACTGCACAAAAAAGCTCTTCCGCAGTTTCTGCGAAAGAGCCAAAAGCAAACACTCCACCACATAAACTTTACAAAGCCTTATGTACAGTGAATGCCTGCGAACAGTTACATACTGATTGAACGAATGAAGGATACCATCGCTTCAACTTATTGTCAATAAGAAAATCCTATGG
>ONLM01000188.1 GCA_900318695.1 uncultured Eubacteriales bacterium
CTTCTGCCTCTGCAGCCTCTGCCTTAGGCGCATCAATCAGATCATACTTTTTGACATGTCCCTGGGCCTTAATGATTTCTTCTGCTGCAGTTGCATTGTCAAGAGAATCAAATGCCAGATAGAAGCCATCCTCAATAATTGTCTTTGCAGAATCCGGATTATTATCCATATCGGTAGGGTAGTGGCGGAAATCAAATCCGGCTTCCTTTAAGGTATTAACAACCATGAAAGCACGGAGATTTTCCATGCCGACGCCTTCTTCCAAAAACAGATGGAAGAATACCTGTGCAGTCGGATCATCCGGAAGCTTTACGCCGCTTGCCGGTGCAGCCGCACCTGCAGCAGGAGCCGCCTCAGCCGGGGCCTTACCTTCTGCTATGGCTTCGTCATTTTTAAGTCTCGCGAGGAAGGAATCGATAACCTGCTGGAAGTTATCAATATTCGTTTCCAGCGGTTCACCCGCCTCAACCTTGCTGACCTCACCACGGAGATAGTCCTCTGACTTGAACATCAGATCAAAGAGTTCCTTCTTCTGATCCGGATTCAGGAAATCAATACCCTTGTCACGGATAAAGAAGAATAAGTCCTCAATACGATGCGCAATGACAGAAAGTGATGAGAACTCCATCATTGCACTGGAGCCCTTGATTGTGTGCATGATACGGAAAATCTCATTTACGTCATCGGTAGAGAAATCGCCGGCTTTTTCGTCGTTCACCAGCATCTCGTCCAGACGGTCCAAAAGACCATTGATTTCGAAGAGATACGTATCGAGCATTCCTTCCATTTCGCTATTCATGAACTTTTTACCACCTTTATAAAAAAAATCTAGTTTCAGTCTCAATACTTACTATTTCGTCACGACAATTTAAAAAAATAAGAGCAATCTTGCCATTTAGCAGGATTGCTCGCAAAATTTCACTTAAAATGTCTTAACTGCACTCTGCAGACGACGAAAATCATTGTTGATGGACTGTACCATGTACTGGTACTCATAAGTAGTTTTTACAAGCTCTACCTGCTCCTGGTCCATATCCACATTGTTTCCGTCGAGACGAGTGGACTCATTCCGCGTGGTATGCAGCTGGAGGTGAGAGTGATCGATCGCTCTCTGAATGGCCTTGGCCGGCGCATTCTGAAGCTGCGCTGCACGAATGCTTTTCCCCAGAGCATTTTCAAAGGTTACAAACTGTTGCTTATAACCCGGAGTGTCAACATTTGCAATATTCTGTTGTGTCACATTCTGGCGTCCCCAGAGATAATCCAGAGTACGCTCCGTGAGATTCACACCATTACCATATAGGTTCAGCATACGTTTTTTCTCCTCTATGCATTTATTGGGCTGATTTTACCGCATAAGACACATCAGTCCTCTAATATAAATTTCGAGACTTCCTTATAGTATCAGCATCGTAGCATGCCCCCTTCGGAATTGCAATATTCCTTTTTTAAAAAATATCTCAAATTTTCAAAAAATTTCGTGAAAAAGATTTTCTCCTGTTTCAAAAGTCTTTTCTCTTATAAGAATCCGGCTGTAGCCGATAACATTTACATATATGGTGCGAATAATTTGCATAAAGTGAGGCAATAAAACATGAAAAACAACAAAAAATCTCAGAAGTCTGTCGGGGCATTTGCTAATATGCAGGTAAGTACCCGTCTTGCTTTCATCCTTGGTTTTACAATTTTCGTATGTCTTGCCGTACTGACGATTTTTGTATACTACATCTCGAGTAAGGCTCTCAATACGACAACGGATGATGAAATGTTCGGCTACTCTGAGACAAATATCAGTAAGATCACGACGATCTTGAACGAAACAAAATACACGGATCAGGTCATCCAGAGCGCACTTGCCACAATGTATTCGCAAAGCGAGGATCCTAACGCCGCCTTCACATCGGATATTGCTGCAAAGAATGTGCAGAAGATTTCATCCGGTATGGGCATGACTTTGACAAGCCGCATCACCGGAAACATCCTTTCTCCTAGCCGCTATCAGGCAGAGACCGTTATTCTGAATGCACTGAAAACCGTTGTAGCCAATGGGGAGAGTGTTGTCGGCGCCGGTGTATTTTTTGAACCGGGTGCTTTCTCTTCAACAGAACAACAATATGCGCCATACATTAATAAAAGCGATCTGGAAAGCGGCTTCTTTGAAAACGTCGCTTACAACGAATACGCAAACAAAGATTATTACACCACCCCAAAGAGTTCTTTAACCAGAGGCTATACCAACAGCTATGTGGATGAAAGCCTTGGTGTCAATATGGTCACCGCATACTATCCAATTAAGGTAAACAATAAGTTTGTCGGTATCATCGAAATGGATATTCGCACCGATGTTTTTGATACTGTTCAGCGAGAAAACAAAAATTATCCATCTCTTTATACAAACCTGATCAACGGTGCGGAAAACATTATGTATTCCACACATACGAACGTTATTGGCAAAAACTTCAAGGATACCGTCAGTGCAGATGCGTATGCCAAAATTTCAAGCAAGCTGGCAGAGGGCAAAAAATTCTCTATTGAAACAGCTTCCTCCAGCGGACAGGTAAAACGTTTCTATATTCCTTTGAAATTAGACGGACAAACCTGGTGGGTACAGACTGCCCTTCCGGTCAAGGAATACCGCCATGCATCTAATGAAATTCGTCTTTATATCATTATCTTCTCATTCTTTATCGTAGCTCTTTTGATCGTCCTGACGATTACCATGCTTCGTAAGACATTGAGACCGTTAAAGAGCATCAGCAGAGCAGTGGAAGAAGTTGCAAATGGTAACTTCGACGTCAAGCTGAATTATACAAGAAGAGACGAAATCGGCACTATGACCCGTTCCATCGAACATGTCATCAGCCGTATTCAGAGTATTATCGACGATCTCAAGGATAAGCTGACACAGCTTGCCGAGGGAAATTTCAATGTAAATCTCGATCACAACGATCGTTACGTCGGTGCGTATGCACCTCTTTTGGAATCCCTTCAGGAAATCAGCCAGGATCTGAACGTCACAATGGGCAACATCAAGGATGCATCCGTACAGGTTGCCACCAACGCCGATCAGGTATCTTCCGGTGCCCAGGCTTTGGCACAGGGTTCTACTGAGCAGGCATCCTCTGTACAGGAACTGTCCGCTACCATGAATGAGATTTCTGTCAAGATCCGCGAAACAGCAGATAAGGCCAAAGAAGCTTCTCAGCTCAGCACAGAGTCCGGTACTTCTATGAAGCTTTCCAATGATAAGATGACCGAAATGTCTGCTGCAATGAACGATATCATTGACAAGTCCAACGAAATTCAGAAAATCATCAAGACCATTGACGATATCGCTTTCCAGACAAATATCCTTTCTCTCAATGCGGCAATCGAGGCGGCTCGTGCCGGCTCTGCCGGTAAGGGATTTGCCGTTGTTGCCGATGAGGTAGGAAACCTTGCCAAAAAGTCTCAGGAAGCTGCCAGAAATACCGCAATCCTTATTGAGCAGACCATCGAGGCCGTACAAAAGGGCGGTCAGATCACGCAGGAGACTGCAACCGCATTGATGTCTGTAAGCGAAAGTTCAACGAGAATTTCCAGCCTTGTAAATGAGATTTCCAGTGCTTCCGAAGAGCAGGCCAAGGGTGTATCACAGGTTACACAGGGCATTGATCAGATCAGTTCCGTTGTTCAGACCAACTCTGCAACAGCAGAGCAGTCTGCCGCAGCATCGGAGGAACTTTCCGGTCAGGCTACAACCATGAATAATCTGGTAGGCCGTTTCCGTTTGAAGAACGATTCAACACAGACATTTGCCGAGAGCTATGAGGATTCCCCTGTCACAGATTCTTATGCGGATTCC
>ONLM01000272.1 GCA_900318695.1 uncultured Eubacteriales bacterium
GAATCCAGCGATTTTCCAAACCGCGCCGTCACATCCGCCAACTCTTCTTCCTGCGCATCCCCGACAAACATGAACTTATTATTTCCACAGGTTACCTGCAGTGCAATTGAGTTGTTATTGGGATCCTCATATCGATTGATCGGTCCCAATACTTTCACCAGACATGAACCCAAGGAAACTTCCTGTCCAGCCGAAGGACACACTGCCTGAATACTCTTATACTTCAGAGCGTTTATCACCCCGTCATAAACCTTATTTTCTTTTTTATAGTCCGGCATCCACACCGTATCGACAGGAACATTTGTAATGACAGATGCCGCCCCACCGATATGATCCGCATCTGGATGGGTTAACACAAGATAATCTAATTTACCAACTCCCTGTTTTTTCAGAAACAGCCGAACCGCCGTACCAGAATCCGGCGTACCGGTATCAATAAGCATGGCGTGTCCCTGCGATCGTAACAGCTCTGCATCTCCCTGCCCGATATCGATAAAATCCACCGTCAGATCCGAACCCGAAGTCTCTCCGCCTCCAGCATTTCCCAGCGTTGCACCGGATGCCCCAGCTACCCCGGAATTTTTATTTTCCTGTGCCGGGTAATCCTTTATAGCAAGTACCCGGTTCTGCGAAAGCATCCCCCCGGAATTGCCATTACCACATCCAAACAACACCGCCATACAAACTATGACGACGACCTGTAACAGTCTCCATTTAAGATATCTCAATTCTGTCTTCTCCCTGCATCAAAATATATCTCTTTTACGATGGATCATTCTGCCTTGCCATCACAAGCATGACATTGTAAAACAGAGTCCTACAGTATCTTTAAAAAGAACCGGTTCATTGTACTATGCACCACTTCCTTCGGCCGCTCAATCTCCCGGTAACCGCTTTTTTCATAGATATGTATCGCAGCCTGAAGATTATCATGCGTTTCCAGATAAGCCTGCTTAAAACCGGCCATTCGGATCTGCTCTTCAATAAAACGAATCAGTTCATATCCGATTCCGGATCCCTTAGCATGGTCTGCAAGATATAGCTTCTGAAGTTCCGCCGTACTCTCCCGTGCAGCAAAACGTGCAAATCCGATTCCTCCTATAACACGACCGTTTCTCTCAGCAACGTAGTACTGCCGATCTTCGCTGTTATAAAACTCACTCAAATGATCCAGTCCCTCATCAAAATATACCGTTCCCGGTATGTCCAGCCCGAATTTCTTCAGATTGCCTCGAACAAGTTCTGCCACAGCGGCATCATCTTCTTTTGTGATTTTCCGTAAAATAAAATCCATATGCCGTCCTCACTTCAGTACTCCTTCGCCGATTCTTCCCGGGCTTTCTCATATGCCTCGTCCGGTATTCCTATATCTTCGATAATAATTTTTCCACTGTAATCGATTCCGGATCCTTTCATAAGCCCTGTCTTATTTCTTCCGAAAGTTATGGTAACAGAAGCCTTGATACCACATCCCATGAGATCGCCGGTATCGGTATCTATCCCTGACGGCGCATCTATCGCTATAGTAATGCCATGTTTATGCGCATTAACCTCATCCATAAAACTCTTATAAATGCCACTTACCGGCCGATGCAGGCCTATCCCGAAAATACCGTCAATGCAAATGTCTGCGTCCGGAAGATTATCCCCTTCCCTATATATCACCACTCTTCCATGCATCTGCTGATAATAAAACATCTGATACAAAAATTCCCGGCTTGCTTTTTCAATATTTCCTACAATCCATACTACAGGGTCATAATCTGTTTCTTTCAGCATCCTGGCAACAGCCACAGCATCCGCCCCATTGTTTCCAACACCTGCCAAAACAAGTATGCGGGCCTCCCGTTCATAGGTATAGTGTCTGTTTATATACATTGCAACCTTTGAACTTGCCGTTTCCATAAGATCAAGCGACTTAAATCCCATTTCCTGCATGGCTATTTGATCTGCTCTTTTCGCAACTGTTCCGGTGATGATTTCCGACATACGCCATTCCTCCTGCTTCCCTTACGGTATCGTTCATCAGTCAAATTTAAAAAGGTTAAGTCCCGTATTTGTGAGAGTATCTTTTTCTCTTCCCACATGTCCGTCCACAACGGTTACAAAAATTTCCGAGGTCCCGCTGATCCGTACCGCCTTAAGATGTCCACCGTAGGTATGTCCATTCGCATCAGAAGCATTGATATGCAGATGAAGATATGGCTTTCCATCCATCTCTGTAATATTGCCAATAATCGATGTTATTTCCAGAGGTACTTCAAGCTTTATCTCACTGAACTGTTGCTTTTCAACATCATAAAGTCCCATTACAAGATAATCCGCAGCACCTAAACCGACGATGGATCCCAATCTGATTTTCTCTTTCTCGCAAAGTTTAATCAAAGTTTCCATAACTTCCTCACCGCGGTCAATGCGTAAAACAATCTGATTTCCAAATATTCTGTAATCCATAATTCTACTCCTTCATCTTACCGCACTGGCAGATGGACTCCGTTAAAGCACAGCACCTCTCGAGACTTTAATTGTGTTCATCTATCCCACTGCTTTCTATTCAGCTCATCGTAGTCAGTATCTGCCTGTTCCTGAATTCTCTTAACATGCAAGCTGCAAATTGTGCATGACCCTTTTCCGACAAATGTATTCCATCATAAACAAGATCCAGTTCCCAACTGCCCGCATCAACAAACGCAGCATTACATTTCCGAGCCGTCTCACTATATAACACCCCTAGCTCTTCATTAGCCTTCTGATAAACGTACATTGGCTGCCCGAACGGAAATCCCATCTTGGGTGGAGTGATTATAATGCATTTACATTCGGTATGCACGGCCTTGACAGAATGAATACACACCTCCATGTGATCCGCAATTTCAGTAGGATCCGGCATGGACTGATTCAATAGATCATTCGTTCCAAGCATTACCGCAAAGTAATCCAGTTTTTCATATCTTCTTAATGCTTTTTGAAAACGTTCATAGTCAGCATCGCTCCACGGTAAGCACCGCCCGTTTTGCCCGTCGTCTATTATTTTTACGGTATCTTTCAAGTGTCCCTGAAGTATTGCCGGCCAACGATTCCTATCCGGCAGTCTGTCATCCTCATAACATGATGCCAATGGATCATAGCCGTATGTATTGGAATC
>ONLM01000128.1 GCA_900318695.1 uncultured Eubacteriales bacterium
CCGGCGTTATGGGTGCCTTTTTCTATGAGCATTCTCTGGCAGATCCTGCACAGATCAATCCGGTTCTTGGCGTATTGATTCCGTTATTCTGCTGCCTTTTGGGCTCTTGCCTTATGGGATTACTGTATTGCTTTTTGACGGTAACCTTGCGGGCCGATCAGAATGTAACAGGACTTGCCATGACAACATTCGGTGTTGGGTTCGGAAACTTTTTTGGCGGATCTTTGATCAAACTTACCGGAAGTGATGTTCCGTCGATTGCTTTATCGGCAACAAGTGCATGTTTTAATCGTAAGCTTCCATTTGCCGATGCGACAGGATGGTTTGGGAAGGTTTTTCTGTCCTATGGATTTCTGGCATATGCGGCGATTCTGATCGCATTTTTTACAGAATATATGTTAAAGCATACCAGAGTAGGATTCCATCTGCGTGCGGTTGGCGAAAATCCTGCTACAGCGGATGCTGTGGGAATTAATGTCACAAAATACAAATATGTGGCCACTTGTGTAGGCAGTATGATCGCCGGTTTGGGCGGATTATATTACATCATGGATTATGCTGCCGGTGTCTGGTCCAATGATGGATTCGGTGATCGTGGCTGGCTTGCAATCGCACTGGTTATTTTTACGATCTGGCATCCGAACATTGGTGTGTTTGCTTCCATTTTATTTGGTGGTTTATATATCCTGTATCTGTTTATTCCGACAGGTACAGACCTGGCCAATAAGGAACTCTATAAGATGCTGCCATATATTGTTACGATTATCGTTCTCATTATTACAAGTATGCAGAGAAAACGTGAAAATATGCCGCCGGCTTCTTTGGGACGACCGTATTTCCGCGAAGACCGATAATGTTTTTGAACTCCTTTCCGGGAAGCCGTCAAGCGGAAAGCCGGAAGTCATAAGACTTCCGGCTTTTGTGATTTCAAAAAATCTTTTTTCGTGATAGTTTGTAATATTTAAGAAGGACTGTCTGTAGTGGGAGATTCCGGTATTTTGAACGATCCGGATTTAAACAGAGACATCATTTCGTTGGTAAGGCTGTAATCATCCGATTGGAGAACGATTTCTTCCGGGCGGTACCATGCCGCAGATTTTAATTCATTTTCATCCATGTGAATGGTGGGATCACCATCGACTTCGCAAAAATAACCGGCTAGGATATTATCGCTGATGGCCCATGGCTGTGATTTATAATAGCGAATGTTTTTGACATTTACACCGATTTCTTCTTTGACTTCTCTGATCACCGTTTCTTCAAATGTTTCACCAATTTCTGTAAAACCTGCGACTAGAGCATACTGATCGAAGCCATGTGCATATTTAGTAAGACAGATACGATCCCGATTGATTACACCGACAATGACAGCAGGCGCAATGCGAGGATAGATAATCCGACCGCAATGCGGGCAGCGTATGGCACGTTCTGTCTGGTCGAGTTCAGTTTTGTTTCCGCAAGTGCCGCAAAAACGATTATCCTGGTACCATCGATTAAGCTGGAAGGCAGTCACTTCGATGAAATGGTTCAGTTTTGTGTCATGCAGGGATGTGCGAAGCTCTCGCAGGCTTTTCCGGATAAAATCCGGATGGGACAAAACGCCGTCCGGCAAAAGGAAATAATCCTGATCATCAACAGAAAAAAGGTAGATCAGTTTATTTCGAATCCGGGCCGCTACATCGGTATCGTCATTATACATCCGGTCAGAATGTTCGTTATATTCCGCCTTCGAAAGGTCCTGCACGTTAGGAAGAGAGTAACCACCGTTTTCGGGGGAATGGACAAGGATTTCTTCGCCGTGTTCTCCAGAAAAATTAAGTACATAGCTTTGCTCTGCAGGGACTTTATTCGGATCATAGTGATTTTTAAATTTGTGTGGTGCAATATCTTGTATCATAAACAGCCTTCCGTTAGAAAAATCCAATTTTATTTCTTCTGATTATAACACTGGATTTTCAGCATGTGGTTAAAAAGAAATTTAATACAACGTATGTAGAATTTGCTGATAAAAAAGTAAATACAATATCATTAATGAATATAAAAAAGAAATTTGTGCCGATATAAGTCGTAGATAAGGGAGTTTGTGGAAATGATGCAGAAAGGAGGGCGAAATGTTAGCAGTTTCCAATGTAGGAAATGGTTATTACAACTATTATCACAACATTCACCGGGTAGAAACAAAACCGAGCAAGGCGATAGAAGCCTGGTATACGCAGGAGCTGTCAAAGGAAAGTCTTCGGTCCAGTAATGTCGGTATTCAAAGCTATGAAACGGAATTAGCCGCCAGTTTCCGGAAACTGGCATCGACATATGAGGAAGTTGCAGCGGAAAACAGAAATAAGTACAGAACCAGCGGCGAAGTGTATGCAGCATTGCATAAAAAGTATTACGGGGATGGTTCGGAGTATACTTCCTATTCGGAAATACAGAAAGTCGCGATGTTTTCCAATGAGCTCAGTATGACATTGTACGGAGTGATCGGCGATGTAGGTATTGCAGATTATTCAACAATACTTAAGGATCCGCATTTAAATACGGATAAAGGCAAAGATCAGGAGACAGGTTCCAAAGATGTTAATGCGCAGACGCTGTCGGCACAGATCGGTAATGTGTTGCGAAAATACGGAGTGGACCTGGGAGCAAATGATCAGACGGCATTTCTGTTTTCTATTGATGGAATGACCAAGAATTTATCGATTTCTGTACTTAACAATGATCCGACCTGGCGTGCCGATGAAGCATTATTGAATCAGATGTCACAGGCATTGAACAGTAAAAACAATTCCAAAAATTTATTCTATGATCTGCTTTATAACGGCGCACGCAGCGGAACCAATGCTGCAGATCAGTTGAGCAAATGGAGTATCTGGAGTAATTTTAATCAGATGACGGGACAGGATATCCGTTCCTTTACGCAGACGTCGGATGGCTTCTTAAATGAACGGGGTGTGTATGCGCGTGAAATTTTTAAAGAAGCATTGACGACATCGGGAAAAATTCCGTCAGAGTATAGAGCGGCGGCTTATGAGCATTTCCTTCAACAGGAGGAAAATGCATTACAGTACAATTTGTCGAAAGTTTCTGATCTGACTTTATCTTTGATATACCGGAATGGCAGTGTAATGTTCGGAAATCCGTCTGCTAAAGGATTGAATCGTTTGATTTAACGGATTTCAGGGAATGGTTTTTCTGATAAAAACAGGTGCCTGACGTGAATCCGATATGAGCCTTCTTTTTATCAAACAAAATTGGTTTGATAAAAGAGGGCTTTTATTTTTTAAAAAGAGAATATCAAAAGAAACTCATTGACGAAATCGAAGAATTAAAATAAGCTATTAGCCGGAGAAATATATGAATGATTTCGATATAGTTTTTCCATGAATTCATTAAAGGAGGTGTAACAGATGGATGGTGACGGTATAGCCCGAAGTCAACTTAACCGAATCACAGAATATTCTGAAATTCCGGGTGTCTGTTGCATCGGGTATTTGTTTTTTTGAATGTATTCTTTTCATAGGCTCTGATTTCAGAGTATTCTGTAATTCCATCTAGTTTTGATTTCCAATACCACAACCGGAAAATTATAGACCTTAAGCGAAGAGCAAAGGTCTTTTTGTCGTGGAAAGGAGAAAGAACGCATGATGAATAAAGATACGCAGCATGTAAACTATAAAGAAGAAATCCTCGAATTATTAAGAAGCGGAAAATCACCGAAAGTGATCAAAGATCAGCTGGGTGATTACCATGCGAATGATATGGCCAATGTCCTGGAAGAGCTGAGTGCCAAAGAACGGGAAGGCCTGTATCGTCTCATGGATACTGAGGAATTATCGGAGACTTTGGAGTATTGTGAGCATGCGGATGCATATCTGGAAGAAATGGATGTACGAAAAGCAGCATCTGTTCTGGAACAGATGGAGCAGAGTGAAGCAGTAGACATTCTGAAGGAAAGTAATTCACCATATAAGACTGCATGGATCTCACTGATGAGTGAGAATTCCCGAAAAATGATTCAGTTGCTGTCTGCATATAATGAAGATGTTATTGCAAGTAAAATGTCAACAAACTTTGTGACATTGCCGTGCAGTATCAGTATAAAAAAAGCAGTAGAATCCATTATTGAACAGGCAAACGAACATGATAATATTTCGGAAATCTATGTGCTGGATGATAAGGGAATCTTTTATGGAGCCATCGATTTAAAGGATCTGATCATTGCAAGAGCCGATGATCATTTAGAAGACCTGATCATTACCGCATATCCGTATGTATATGCTTCTGAAAAGGTAGACGATTGTCTGGATAAACTGAAGGAATATTCGGAGGAATCCATCCCGGTTCTTTCCGACGAGAACCATATTCTTGGCGTTGTTACAGCACAGGATGTTATGGAATTGCTCGATGAGGAAATGGGAGAAGACTATGCGAAGCTGGCTGGTCTTACCGGAGAAGAAGATCTGAAAGAACCATTAAAGAAAAGTGTACGGAAGAGATTGCCTTGGCTTGTGCTTTTATTGTTTCTGGGACTCATTGTATCCAGTGTGGTAAGCCTTTTTGAGGGGGTTGTTGCCAAACTGACTCTGGTCATGGCGTTCCAGTCACTGATTCTGGATATGTCCGGTAATGTGGGCACCCAGTCGCTGGCGGTAACGATTCGTGTTCTGACCGATGGGCAGCTTAATATCAGACAGAAGATCGGGCTGATTTTTAAGGAAATGAAGGTAGGGTTTGCGAACGGAATCGTTCTCTGCGTTATGGCTTTTTTGGGAATTGGAATATATATCATGGCGGCAAAGCACTATCCTGCGGCCACAGCATTTATGATTTCCGGATGCATTGGCATTTCGCTGGTGATTTCCATGATGATTTCCAGCTTTGTAGGGACATTTGTTCCGGAGTTCTTCAAATCGGTTGGTATCGACCCGGCCGCAGCATCCGGCCCACTGATTACGACGGTAACGGATCTCGTGGGCGTTGTAACATATTATGGTTTGGCCTGGATCGTTTTGATTGAGTATTTTCACTTTGCATAGCGTAAAAAATGCTTTGTGAATAAACATAATTTCCATGTTGGTATCCGGTGTTGTGACTTTGTCTGTACTTGGTCCGATCGGCACCTGGGTAGGCGCAGGGATTGCTGCATTCTTTAAGTGGCTGGATGCATCAGAGAGCGGCGAGCCAAAGAAAATCGTCGCAAAGAACAGTGCGGTGGCGTAAGGCATACAGAGCCGGTTCGACGATAAAAAGCATAGGAAAATAAAAAGGGAATCTGTCGTATTAAGCGATTTATACGGCGGATTCTTTTTTTATGCTGTAAGTTTTACGGTTTAAGGGAGAAAGTTCACGATGTAGGGATAAACGGAAATGATGTGAAACGAAGAAAAAAGTGATAAAATCCAATAAAACCGAATTGGTAATTCAAAATATGAATTCGGAAAGGAAAGACGAATGAGAGTATATGAATATGGAAAAGCGGATGCAGATAAGGTCCTTATTCAGCCGGTTGGAAAAGAGGAACTTCCCTTTTTGAACCATGAATTTGCACTGATTACCCGGGATATGGCAGAGCCGCTCCGGCTGATAGCGTTTGAAGTGGAGAATTGGAATTTTGAATTATCTCCATGGAAGGCACCGGCTGTTTTCGGAAAGGAGGAGTTCGGAGACGGTGCTGCCGATACGTTGGCAGAGATACAGAAATACTGCGACGACAAAAGCAAAACGTATTATATCGGTGGCTATTCTTTGGCCGGGCTTTTTGCATTATGGGCGGCATATCATACGGACCTATTTAAAGGTGTCGCGGCAGTATCCCCATCCATTTGGTTTCCCGATTTCTTGCAATATATGAAGAACAATAAAATACAAAGTGCCAATGTGTATCTAAGCCTGGGAGATAAGGAAGAAAAAACGAGAAATAAAATCATGGCAACAGTAGGGGAACGAATTCGGGAGGCGTATCAGACGTTGAAGGATGATGGCGTGAATGGCATTTTGGAATGGAATGCAGGAAATCATTTTAAAGATGCGGATATTCGTACAGCTTCCGGATTTATATGGCTGCTTGAAAAAAGCTAGGTGGTTTAGAACAAGGCCAGATATACTGTTTAAAAGTCCCCATATTTGCAACGGACAAACGGCTCATTAATAAAGATGTAACTTCCGTTACATCTTTATTTTTGTAAAAAGAATATATTGATTTGAGTGTCAAAAGTATTTGCCGCTCACTTATGATGCGCAGCACGCACACATTCGTGTGTATTGCGCATCATATAGTACATTTTGAATTGTGTAAGCTTAAAAAACTTGAAGCAAAAAACGAACACGGAGGAATAATGATCCATGACAGTAGAAGAAATAACCCGAAAATTAGAAATGGATTCGAGAAACGCGAACTATACAGAGAGAAATATCCCTCCCGTTTTTCAGATTCATAAAGATGCCCGGGTTTTAATTATAGGCCAGGCTCCCGGGAGAAAAGTTGAAGAATCTTTAATACCGTTTCATGATAAGTCCGGACAAAAATTGATGGAGTGGATGGGAATCTCTGAAGAGATATTTTATTCTTCCAAGGTCGCGATTGTTCCTATGGATTTTTATTATCCCGGAAAAGGCAAAACAGGAGATCTTCCGCCCAGAAAATTCATTGCAGAAGAGTATCATCCGGAAATATTGGCCATGATGCCGGAGATACGTTTGACGATTCTGATCGGACAATATGCAATGAAGCATTATCTGACGACGGCAATGAAGCAGAATTTGACAGAAACGGTTCGGAATTTTGAAAGTTATCTTCCAAAATATTTTCCAATCGTTCATCCAAGCCCTTTGAATTTTCGTTGGCAGAGAAAAAATTCATGGTTTGAGGAGCAGGTGATACCTGTTCTGCAAAGAGTAATCCAGGAAGTAATATAGAGGGGAAATATGATTTATGACGCTGAGAACTGTCCATGTTTGAATTTGGATTGCGATTTATACAGGCAATGTGATAAATGCATGGAGCGACATCATTCTTCAGAACGGTATCCATGGACTGCATGTGAAATTTGTGATCGTGAAGGCTGTGAAAAAGTCGATCCTATGAAATATTTTGAGCAATATTAAAAAGCCGAAAGCTTCTCAGCTTTTGAGAGGCTTTCGGTTTACAATGACAATTCCGGCGCAGACCAGTGCAAGAGCGAAAAGACCTGTAATGCTTTTGGCTTCGGCTGCTTCATGAAGAAAAATTACGGATAGAAGAACGCCGAAGATCGGATTCATAAATCCAAGGATCGTTACGGTACTCACCGGATTGTATTTTAAAAGAATGCTCCATATCGTATAGGCGCCGGCGGAAATGAAACCCATGTAAAGAATCAGAGGAATACCGGATGTTGACTGCAGATAGAGTTGACCATGCATGAGCTTTGCAATCAGTACGAGAGTTATACCGCCGGTAAGAAACTGCCATCCGCTCATGGTGACAGGATCTTCCGTGGAAGATATTTTTTTAATGAGATTTCCTGCCATTGCTTCACAAAATGCGGAGGCCAGAAGAGCTCCTTCGCCCGCAAACTGAAAGCCACCCTGCAGCATTTGATCAAAGGAACCTCCGGTGACGCAAAGGACAACACCGGAAAAACCTAGAATTCCGCCGATGGCTTTCTGAAGAGAAAGCTTTTCGGAATGGAAAACACAAATAGCAAGGAAAATACTGAAAAAAGTTCCTACGGAATTGATAATGGAACCGCGTACTCCGGAAGTATAGGCGAGACCCATATAAAATAGAATATAGTGCACGGAAGTCTGAAAAACAGATAGAAGGGCCACTTTTTTCCAGGCTTGTTTTTGCGGATAAGTAAACCGTTTCTTTTTTATACAGTCATAGCCGATAACCATAAGTCCGGCGATGATAAAGCGAACGCCGGCAAACAGAATGCGGCCGGCGGTGTCGCCTGCACCGATTCCGAATACCTGATAGCCGATTTTGATGGCAGGGGAGGCACTTCCCCATAGAAAACAGCAAAAAAGTGCGCCCAGTAAAACGATCACTGGACGAGTCCAAAACAACATCGAATTTTTCATAATCGCTCCCTTGTTTTTTGATAATGAGTCTGTAGGCAAGATGAAGTGGTTTTTATGTAAGACTCTTAAAATTTATAAAAGGTGGAACATAATTACGATTATACCAAAGACGGATTCGTTTGTCTTAATTCTTTTTATTTTAAGACGATACCGGAAGAAAATAAGGTAAAATAAGAGAGTAGAATTAACTATTTGTAAAAACAAAACTGGAAAATTGATCGGAGATCGCATACGATAGAATATATTTATAGAAATATACAGAGCTCTGACAATAGGAAACGGATAGATATGAAAAGTGATAAAACAACCTTATGTTATTTGGAACGGTGCAATGCACAGGGGGTAAGAGAATATCTGATGCTTCATCGGATTAAGAAGGATCATGATATCAATAAAGATAAGTGGATTGGAATCGGCGGGCATTTTGAAGATATGGAATCTCCGGATGAGTGCATGCTTCGAGAGGCGAAGGAAGAAACCGGATTACAGCTTACCGAATTGAAACTGCGCGGTATTGTGACGTTCATTTGTGGAGAGACTTGCGAATATATGCATCTTTTTACCTCGAACGAGTGGCAGGGAGAAATGACCGATTGCAATGAAGGTGTATTGGAATGGCTTCCAAGGGATAGAGTATATGACCTTAATTTGTGGGAAGGAGATAAAATCTTTTTCCGTTTACTTGAAATGGATTATCCTTGTTTTCTGTTAAAATTAAGATATAGTGTTGACGGTGTACTTGAGAGTGCAACATTAGATGGTAAAATAGTAATGTGGGATGAGAAAACGCGAAAAATTATATGGCAATAAATCCATATATTGATCACATATATTTTAGAAAAGTAACCTTTGATATGTAGAACACAATATGATTGGAGGACGAGATCTATGGCAAAAATAACATTAACCTATTATGGACATGCTTGTTTTAAAGTGGCTTCTGAAAGTGGCTCCATTCTGTTTGATCCTTATGAGGACGGAAGTGTACCCGGACTGAAATTGCCTTTTAATATAGAAGCAGATACCGTATTCTGTTCACATGATCATCATGATCATAATGCGAGATCGTTGATTCGTCTTAGTGGGAAAAAACCGGATTTTTCGTATTGCGAGCTTGTGGTTCCGCATGATGATGCCAATGGCAATAAAAGAGGCATGACGAAAATGACCTTTGTGAAAATGGAAGGTCTTACGATTGCACATTTGGGTGATATTGGAAGATTACCGAAAAGCGATGAATATGAGATTTTACAGAAGGCAGATATTATCTTGCTTCCTTGTGCCGGTTTTTATACGGTTGATTCCCTCCAGGCGAAGGAAATCATTGAGCATTTGAAGACCCCATCTTTAAAAGTATTAATGCATTTCCGAGAAGGAGCGACCGGCTATGAAGTGCAGGAAGATATAGATCATGTGATGTCCGTAATTCCGGAGGTTCATAGAGTGCAGGATACGTCTATCGAGATTGACACGGAGGCGGTTCCAAACGAGACCATCACGCTGCAGCCTTGTCAGAAAAGATAAAAATCAGAAACGGATATAAAAACACTCCCATCATGAAAGTCATGAATGGGAGTGTCTGTTTATATGGGGAATCATGAAATCAAGTTAGGGGCCAATCACGAATCTCCAAAAGTGCGGGGATGAGTTCCTTGGCGCTTCGTTTGAGAATGATTGTACCTTTTTCGGCAGTGGCTCCTTTTGGATCGCCGCCAATGCCAATGGGACTGTTGTCACGGGTGCGTAAATCTTCACCCATCCAGTTTAATGCGGTTGCGTTTGAAAAGTTGATGGCTTTCTTTCCTTCGTAGCCGCCGCGTTTATAGCCGGCAACACTATATTGGAGTTTGACGGTGTCAGGATGTAAGGCAAGAACCATGGAAGTTTCCATTTCACCGCCGTGAAAATCCTACGGATTATCCGGAGAAATAGTTGCCTGAACTTCGGGATGTAAAAAAGCACCGGAAGCCAGAACAAAAGGTA
>ONLM01000129.1 GCA_900318695.1 uncultured Eubacteriales bacterium
GAAGCTGTGTGAAAAGACGGATCCCCGTATTACGGAAACAATCCGGTATATGAAGCAGCATTACAGTGAACCGTTAAGCATCAAAACGGCGGCGGAGTATTACGGGCTGCATCCGAATTACTACGGAAATATTTTCAAAAAAATCACCGGTGTAAGCTTTAATCAAAAGCTTATGGAAATTCGTCTTGATTTTGCGAAAAATATGCTTTGCAGCGGTGAGTACAATGTATCGCAGGTTGCTGCCCAATGCGGCTTCTCCGATATTTATTATTTCAGTAAAATGTTCAAAAAAACGATGGGTGTTAATCCTTCTATCCTGATTCCCGGGTGGAAGGAAGCACCGCAGCAGGGTTATTCTGCATAAAGCCGGGAGGACATACTTTCACCACAAATTCATCACAAATTCATCACGAAATCCACAAATTTCGGACACAAAATTATTTCATACTGATACGTGTTTAAGGAAAACAAAAAAGAACGGAGCAGGGTACAAAAGCATTGTTCCGCTTTGGAGGTAAACATATGTCAGAACAGTTTAATGAAAATGAACCGAAGGATATGATGGGAAATGGTCGTGGTGAAAATCACAACAGCCGCAAAATGAACAGAAAGAGAAATGTCGCAGGAATTGTGGCCAGTGCATTATTATTTGGCTGTGTCGCTGGCGGATCCATGGCGGGAATCAATGCGGCGGCCAGTCATTTATGGAATATAAATCAGACAACCGCCGGAGCCGCTGTGGCCGGGACACAGGCCGCTTCGCAGACGGCACAAAGCAGCACGGCGCAGAATAACAACAGCGGTACAGTAACACTGGCAAAATCAAATGCGGCAGACAAAAAATCAGTAAGTCAGATTGTAAAGGATGCGATGCCATCCGTTGTCTCCATTACCAATATGGTGCAGTATCGTCAGAATGGTTTTTCCATTTTTGGCGATCAGGGAGAGACGGGAACCGCTGCAGCGAGCGGCTCCGGTATTATAGTCGGAAAAAATGATGACGAGCTTTTGATCGCAACGAACAACCATGTGGTCAGTGACTCCACTTCGTTGAGCGTACAGTTTGTGGATGGAGAATCTGTGGATGCGAAGATCAAAGGAACGGATGCCGATGCGGATCTTGCGGTCATTGCTGTAGATCTCAAGAACATGAAGAGCAGTACATTGGACAAGATCAAGGTTGCGGAATTCGGTGATTCGGATGAAGCGCAGATCGGCGATCAGGTTGTTGCAATCGGTAACGCACTGGGGTATGGACAGTCTGTTACAACCGGTATCATTTCAGCCAAGGATCGTGATATCGAGTCGGATAAAGGAACGGAAAAAGGTCTGCTTCAGACAGATGCAGCAATCAATCCGGGAAATTCCGGCGGTGCATTGCTGAACATGGAAGGCAAAGTCATTGGCATCAATGTAGCAAAATATTCTTCTACGGATGTAGAAGGTATGGGCTACTCTATTCCGAGTGCGAAGGCAAAGAGTATTTTAAATACCCTTGCGTCCAAGCAGACCCGGTCTACGGTGGATGATGCCGAGAGAGGGTATCTGGGAATCCAGGCGAAGACGGTGGATGCGGAAACCGCAAAGGCCTTTGATATGCCGGCAGGTGTTTTCGTTTATAAGATCACAGAGAATTCCAGTGCGGCAAAATCCGATCTGCAGGAAAAGGATATCATTACAAAATTTGACGGACAGGGAGTCGATTCATTGGACGATCTGCAGGCACTTCTTCAGAAGTATAAGGCAGGAGAAACCATTGCTCTGACCGTGCAGCGGATTGAAGCAAACGGTAAATATGTGGAGAAGGAAATTCAGGTAACACTGGGAAAGAATCCGGATGCCGGGAAGAGTAAGAACCAGAATGACAACGGATCCGGTTCGGTATTCGGACGGGGTTCGCAGGACGGAAATTCGGATGAAGATTCCCAGCAACAGCAGCTCCAGGATGCTTTTGAAAAGTGGATCATGGGTTTTCAGCAGAATTGACCGGAGTTCCTTCCGGGGCATAACGGATCATATTGTAGCCAATCCCCATGTGGGTTTGGATCTGAGGGGTGTCGGTTTCGGCATCCCCTATTTTTTTGCGCAGGGTGGCAATGTGAACGCGCAGAGAAATCTTGTCGGAACTGATGCCGCCGCCCCAGATATGATCGGTAAGATAGGTATAGGTCAGGACGCGTCCTACGTTTTCGGCAAGAAGTTTCAGAAGCTTGTACTCGGTTGGAGTGAGATGGACGATTTCTCCGTGGATGCTGACTTCCTGAAGGGACAGATCGATTTTCAGCGGACCATTATGAAAGACCGGGGATTCGGCCTCTCCCCGTTTAAGATAGGAAAGCCGCCGTTGTGTGGTATGCAGGCGCGCGATGAGTTCTTCGGTAGAAAACGGCTTTGTCAGATAGTCATCGGCGCCGAGATCCAGTGCCTGTACCTTGGAGGCATCCTCGCTGCGGGCACTGATCACAATGATCGGCATCGTTGACCAGGAGCGGATTGTACGGATAATCTCTGTACCGTCCATATCGGGAAGACCGAGATCCAGAAGCATAACGTCGGGATGCAGGGAAGTGCATTGCTGTATGGCTTCTTTGCCGGTGGATACACAGGTATACGGATAGTTATTGATTTTTAAAGTGGTTGCGATCAGGTTCTGCACCGAACGATCGTCTTCGACAACTAAAACTTGTATAGAATTTATCATGATTCAGTTTCTTTCTCCTGTAGTGTAAAGCGGAATCCGGCACCATGCGGGGTTCGATTATAGGCTTCGATCGTACCGCCGTGGGCCTGGACAATCGATCGTGATAAGCTCAGGCCGAGGCCGAGGCTTCGGCTTGCATCCGCCACCGAATGTCTGCCGGTGTAAAAGGCATCGAAAATATGCGGGAGTTCTTCCGGGTCGACGCCGGGGCCATCGTCTTCTACGGTGATAACGATTTTATTTCCTTCACGTTTATCGGAGAGGGTAATGGTGGAACCGGGTTCTGTATATTTGATTGCGTTGTTTACGAGATTCAAAATGACCTGCATGATCAGACGGGTATCCATCGTGGCCATTAAAAACTCGTGGTCGAATTTTTTGATCAGATGGTGCTCCGCGGCATGCCGGTCAATATGTTTTAAGGCTTCCTGCATGACATCCGCAACCACCTCTTCCGTCATGGTCAGATGAATGCCTTCCTTCAGTTTACTGATGGACAGAAGATTCTCAACCATATTGATGAGCCACATGGAGTCATCATATATGTCGGTATAGATCTGTTTCCGCTCGTCATGGGAAAGCTGCGTTTCGCCCTGCATCAGATTAAAGGCGTCTCCGGAAATGGACGTCAGCGGTGTCCGGAGATCGTGGGAAATGGATCGAAGCAGATTGGCACGAAAGCGTTCATTTTCTGCAAAGACCATAGCGCGTTCCCGTTCATTGGAAATGTGTTTGTTTTCCAGATGGATACTGCATTCGCCTAAAATAGAAAGAAGAATGGTCTGTTCGACTTCCGAAAATTCTCTGGCATGCATATCGATGCCGAGAATGCCGTAAATTTTATCGTTTGTGGTGATGGCCAAATATTGATAATCCGAATCCGGAAAGCGACTGGTGTAGGCACCGGCCCGTGTTTTGTTCCGGTAGACCCATGCGATGATCTCCCGGTCTTTTTCCGAAACCGGTTCGATACGAACCTGCTCCTTTACATGATAATGCAGCGGTTCACCCAGTTTGCCGTCCTGAATATGGAAGAGTATAATGTTTCGGCCCAGAAGCTGGATCAGCTGGTTCACGGTGATTTTAAATACATCATCAGTCGTTTCTGCTTTTTCCAGAAGCTTCGTTGCGTTCAGCAGGACACGCGCCTGATAGGCATTTTCCCTTGCGTTTCTGGTACTTTCCTTCATTTGCGCTGACAGCGTTCCGGTCAGAAATGCGGCGAAGATCGTGACGATATAGGTCACCATGTAGCTTGGATCATAGACACGCAGGGTAAAACGCGGCTCAAGAAAAAGATAGTTAAACAGCAGAATATACAGGATCGCGGCAATCACGCCCTGTCGCTTTTCTGAGGTTGTGATGGAGGTGATGAGCACTGCCAGAATGTAGATCGTAATGATATTGGCATTGCTGAAGCGCGAATAATAGAAGAACAGAGAGACGATGGTTGCCACGGTCATAATCAGCAGCATCCGCAGCGTATCAGCCAGAAGGTTGCGATGAAGCTGTCGGTGATCCTGAATACGGGATGGTGTAAGATCGCTGAGTTCGTTTGGAATAATATGAATTGCAATAGACGGCAGAAGTTTGGTAAGGCGCTTCGAGACCGTCTGCTGACGGTCCTGACCGCTCATGCCGATGTAAAGATCGGTAATCTGATTGTCTTTTGCGTAATCGGCAATGGCAATGATAACGTCATCGCTGTGCAGGCTGACAAAGTTTGCACCCAGTGATTTAGCAAGGTCAATATTCTGCTCCAGCATGGCATTACGGGAAGTATCCTTTGCGGTGACATACAGTGCGGTCAGAGGACATTGGGCCAGCAGAGCGTTGCGGGATGCAATACGAATGACCTTGGGATTACTTGGTGATCCGGAAATGCAGACTAATATTTTTGAATTTTTTGATAAAGATCCTTGGATCTCGATGTCTTCCATGTTCTTTTTCTTTCGGTAAGTGTGTAATGATACGCCAGATATGATCGATTTCTAAATAGTATAGCGCACCCATGATAAGAAATCCTACCAATAACAGAAATCCGTTCATAAATTCCTCCTTTCATATATGCAAAGAAGAAAAAAGCAAATTACAAGTGGAAAACCTTGCGGATTCGGCTGGTTGGACCGAGAACCAGAATGCTGCCGTCAACGGGAAGAAGAGAGGATGGACTGATGTCCATCGTTACGTCCATAGGGAACTGTGCGTCGCGAATTCCCAATACATTGATTCCGAATTTACTTCGGATATTTATTTCGCCAATGGTTTTTCCGTGCCAGTCTTTCGGAATGGTGACTTCAAAAATGGCGTAGCCTTCGGTGACGTCAATATAGTTTTTGATCTGTTCCGAGCTGAAGCGAAGTGCAGTCCAACTAGCCATTTCGCGTTCCGGAAAGACGACATAATCTGCGCCATTGCGGAGCAGGAATTTTTCTTCTTTCTCGCCGGAAGCGCGTGAAACAACATACGAAGCATGAAGGTCCTTTAAAAGAGAGGTAACTTCCAAAGAAGCCAGGAAATTATCACCAATGGCCACCACGCAGAGATCGAAATTATTGACACCGAGGGTTTTCATGAAATCCATGTTGGTGCAGTCGCCAATCAGGATCTTGGTTGCGTAGGGAATGGCCGCACCTGCCTTTGTTTCGTCTGCGTCAATGCCAATAACCTGCATGCCGAGTTCATTGAATTTCTGTGCGGTAAAGCAGCCGAAACGGCCTAAACCGATAATCAAAACATTTTTCATAATAATACCTTATCCGATCATCAGTCCCTCTTTCGGGTACTGACAGAATGATTTTGTTCTATAAAAGGATGGCGCCGCATAAAAAATGGTCAGCGCCCCAACACGGCCGAAATACATAAACCCCATAAGAATAAGTTTGGAGGCAGGATGGAGAAACGGAGTGATGCCGCGTGTCAATCCGACGGTGCCGAGAGCAGAGGCACATTCAAACATGGTATCGACCATCGGAAGATGTTCTATTCCGCTGATGAGAAAACCTCCGACAAAAAGGAGCATGAGATAGCACATGACCAGGGAGATGGCATTGTAGATGGCGGAAGTCTCAATGGTCCGGTTGGAAGCGGTGATCTGATCATTGCCGCGAAGAGAATGCTGCATGGTAAGGAGCAGAACCGCTAAAGTTGTCGTTTTAAAACCGCCGGCGGTTGATCCGGGTGAACCGCCGATCAACATCAGAACCATAAGAAGGGTGATGCCGCCGGATGTCATGGCCTGAAGATTTGCAGTGTTAAAGCCGGCTGTTCGTGCGGTAACGGACTGAAAAAAAGAGAGACAGAACCGTTCCGTAAGGTTATAGCCCTGAAAATCTACAAAGAAAAAATATAATGCCGGGATTAGGATCAGACAGAGCGTAGTGATCAGTACAAGCTTTGTCTGTAAACGATACTGTGTCCATTTGGCTTTTTTCTCCAGCAGATCGAGAAGACAGCCGAATCCCAGACCGCCAAGGATGATCAGTGACATAATAACGATGTTAAGATACGGTAAAGCCGCATAGGCAGTCAGGGAACTGTAAGGCCCGGAGAACGTTCCGCTTAGGTCAAACCCCGCATTGCAAAAGGCGGAAACTGCATAAAAGACGGCATGCATTATGCCACGGAGAAAACCGTATTGGGTAATCATCACCGGGCAAAGCAGAAGTGCGCCGATACCTTCGATCGTAAAAGCTGCATACAGCATGAACTTGGTAAAACGTACGATTCCGCCGATCTGTCCGGCGCCAATGGCATCCTGCATGGTAATACGCTGAAAAAGATTGATTTTTTTTCCGGTGATCAGGGAGAACCAAATGCTGATGGTGATGACGCCGAGACCGCCAATCTGAATCAAGATCAGAATGATTGCTTTCCCGAAAGGGGTCCAATGGCTTGCCGTGTCATGTACAACCAGACCGGTAACACAGACTGCAGAAACTGCGGTGAACATTGCGTCCAGAAAAGAGGTTTCACCGGATACCGAAGCGATGGGAAGTGAAAGAAACAGGCCGCCGCTTAGGATCACACAGAAGAAACTGAGCAGGATCAATTGGAAACTGGATATTCGGATGGGAATCCATTTACTAAAAAACATAAATACTACCTCTATTCTTAGTATTGCAAAGAAGCTGTTAAATCGGGGTAAAGATTTTTCGATAGTTGTTAAAATTGTGTTAAGAAAGAAAAATAAAAATCCTTCCTGCCGAATCTTCGGCAGGAAGGATGAATAAAAGACAGAATGAATAAGGCAGATTCAATCAAATTGCAAAATTATAATGAGGAAGCGATTTCCCGAACGAGGGTGTCGGGGATGGAGGCGCCTTCTGTAGAAACGACCTGAGCGGAAATCCGGTTGGCAAAGAGCATGGCTTTTTCCAATGGCAGTTCCATAGAAAGAGCGCTTAGAAGCGCTCCTGCGTGAGAATCTCCGGCACCAATGGTATCAACCACAGACGCCTGTTCGGAAGCAAGACGGTGGAAACTGCCATCGGCGGTAAGCCAGCAAACACCTCGGTCACCACAGGTGATGATAATTATGTTTCGGGTTGTCTGTTGTAATGCGCGGGCAGCAGACTGGATTTCTTCCATAGGTATACGCACATTTGCGGACTTCGTGCCGGAAACGGTAACAGATGAAGTAAATCCGGCGAAGCGGGCTGCCATATCCAACACTTCCTGTTCATTCAGATGGAGAATCGGGTGGAGCCGGAAAATACGGTCTGTGCGTTCCTGCGAAATGAAACTGCCACGTGGTCCGGGTGCGTAGAATACGGTTCCGGAAGGCAGGCTTTGCAGATAATCGACAAGCTTTTCACCGGTAGGCTCTTCGACTTCCAGTCCGCAGATATAAATGTAGTCAAAGACGGTATCCTTATAGGAGGACAAATAGTTCGGATCGAAGTGATACTCTATGCCATGGGAAGAAATAAAGGTGCGTTCCCCGTTTTTTTCCACGAAACAGTAACAACAACCGTTTTCCTGATCGGCTACAGGAACAGGACCGGTGAAATGCTCCTCCTGTAAATGCTGCCAGACGAACCGGCCGAATACACCCTGCTGACCTACCGGGGTGATAAAGGTAACGGGAAGATCCAGGGCCTTTGGGATTCTTGCGGCATTGTAGGCACAGCCACCCATTCGAAACGTTTGATATTCCGGATGAATGTCTTCGCCGGTAACCGGTAGATGGTCAAGTTTTATAATAACGTCAACGCAGGTGGATCCGATAAGCAGAAGGTTTTTCACAAGATACTCCTTAAAAATGATAGTGCTTTTTTCTTTCCGTCTGACATAAAAAACCGCAAGAATGGAAAGGTATTCTTGCGGGATTACAGAAATATTAAACTTCAGCGATGGCTTCGATTTCGCAAAGCACACCCTTAGGAAGATCCTTTACTGCCACACAGCTTCTGGCAGGTTTCGAGGTGAAATATGTTGCATAAACTTCGTTAAATGCGGCAAAGTCAGCAATATCTGCAAGAAAACAGGTGGTCTTTACCACCTTGTCCATAGAAGTGCCGGCTGCTTCCAGAAGTGCGGCAACATTTTTACAGCTCTGCTCCGTCTGCGCCTGAATGCCTTCCGGAACATTGCCGGTGGCCGGGTCTACCGGAATCTGACCGGAACCGATAAAAAGGGAGCCGACAAAAAATCCCTGTGAATAAGGTCCAATGGCTGCCGGTGCTTTGTCTGTTGAAATCTGTTTCATACTATTCCTCCTTTTTTTCATGTGTTTTGCAAACGCAATTTTCAAAAATTTTCAGAAACTTTCGCTCTATGCTATGAGAAATTGAAATTTCATTATGAGTATAGCACAACGTAATTTATTTCTCTTCCTCTATTCCGAGAAGTCTGTACGGTATCGTCTTTGTCATATGGTATACCTGCTCGATCGGAATTCCGTATTCCACGAGATAATGCATATATTCATACATTTCTGTTTCCCAATCCGGGTTTTCTGTCTGTCCTCCATCGGTGTCCGCCATGACATGCTCATAACCTATTTCCTGAATCAGCTCTGCATTTTCCTTCAGATTCAGATGATACGGTTTTCCTTTTCCCATATTCTGGGCATAGCAACGCTCCAGTATGACATCGTAATCCTTTACCAGCCGGATCTGATCTTCGATGGAATAATCGCATACCCACCATTCCGGATGAGTAATGACGATCTTTTTGATGCCTGCATCCCTGGCCGCTTCCACCACAATAAAAGCCTCTTCCGGTGATACATGCGCCGTCCCAAGGGCCACATCGTAGTCCCTGATCAGTCTAAATACATCCATAAGATCCGGAACCACTTTTCCGTCTCTTACAAGTTCAATGCCATTTGCCGGATCCTGCCCCATTTTTTCCATATGTCGTTTGGCCGACTGTGTTGGCAGCCAGATTACTTTTGCCCCCAGCTTCAGTCCTTTTTCGACTGCTTCCGGATTCACTCCGCCGATCACCTTGTTCATGACTACGCCGCCATACATGGTGAAACCGGTGTTTTCGCCATAAACTTTGCGGACATATTCATTCGCGATGGCCGCACGGTTTACTGTAAATCCCAAATGTGATTTTATGACAATGGCTCTGGCTCCAACTCGTACGGCTGCATCCGCAAGGTCCAGATCACTGTATGCCCTAAGTCTTAAATCCGGATTCGTATGAACATGCATATCGCATATTCCCTTTAATGAAACTCCGCTCATTTCCTGCCTTCTTTCATTGGATTTTTGGATATGGATCGTTTTAAAGCCATGGTGTGGCCGTAAGGCCGGTATTACGGGACTAAGTAAATTTAAGAGCTTTCGGCGTTAACAGAATAGAAAGTGATGAGATACGTCAAAAGGATATATGTAATATTTCTGCGATATCCTTTGCCGAATCGGCAAATACCGTCGCTCCGGCAGCACGCATCTCTTCGGTGTTGCCATATCCGTATGTGACTGCAATGCAGTCGACTCCGGCATCTGTTGCCCCATGGACATCATATTTTGTATCCCCGATCATGATGCATTGACTTCGATCCAGATTATAGGCCGCTACCGCCTGTTCGATGAGACGTTTCTTATCCGAACTGTGATCCGATGGATCCGGCCCTATCATGTGATCAAAATATTCTGCCAACCCGATTTTCGCAAGGATTTTTTCTGCCATTTTAAGTGGCTTGCTGGTGATCAGAAGCACGGTATAATGCTGCTCTTTCAATGTCCGCAGAAGTTCCGGAATCCCGTCATATATATCCACATCGTACATTCGCTGGTCTTCATAGATGCTTCGGTACAGCCGGATCGCTTTTTCACAATCTGCATCTGTCATTTTGTATTCTCTTTTAAAAGAGTCAAACAAGGAGGGACCGATAAAGGTTCGCAGTTTTTCTATTGGCTGGTCTGTTATACCAAACTGCGAAAGGGCATATACGACCGATGACATGATTGCTCTGCCGGAATCGGTTATGGTTCCATCTAAATCAAACATAATATTTTTGTACATTTCCATTTACCCGCCTGTTTTGTCATAAATAATCTTTTACATTAAAGTGTTCTTCTGTCTTTTGTTCGCCATCGGTTATTCCGGGAACCATTTCGGTAACGTATGTATCGCCGGTCACCGCATCAATATAATAATGATTTATGGAGCCTGTGTAGGATCGGAACACGATGACGATCTGGTTATTCTCATCGGAAGACACTGCCCAGTAAACCGGTCCTTCTTTTGCATTTCTGTACTGTTCCAGTTCGGAATTATTGCTGCAGCAGTAATTTTGGATGGCCGTAAGCGCCTGGTCTTCGTTTATGGTTTTCTCGTTTTTGGGAGGCGTACTTTCTTTTGACATATCTGTTCCGGTTTCGCTTACTGTCGCTTCACTTACGTGCGTTCCGCTTCCGGTCTGTATGCCGCAGGCAGTTACTCCCATGGCAACGGCCAATGTCATTGCCGCAATTGCTGTCATTTTCATATTCAGAGCCTCTTTTTATTGGTTAGAAAGGTACAAGAAGGATTCCACTATCGTTGCTTGATGGTGTCAATGATCCCCTCATATCAAAATTATCATAAAACGGTTTCCATTATAGGTTATGGAAATTTCTGTTTCAATCGGAGATAATACTTTATAGAATACCCTTTTTGAAAATAAGATATTTTGAGGTACTCCGGAAAACTCTAAATTACGACTGAATATTTGTTTGACGATAACGAGTGGTGATGAAGACACAAATTAGGTTTGTAGAGGAAAAATATTATGGAACACAAAGGAACAAAGAAGATAGAAACCGAACGATTAATTCTTCGACAGTTTACCAAAGAAGACGCAGAAGTTATGTTTAAAAACTGGGAGAGCGATTCCAAAGTTACTGAGTTTTTACGCTGGCCAACAGCTATAGATGTTAGTGAGGCAGAACAAGTTCTTGATGAATGGGTCCGAGGATATGAAAATCCCGATTTTTATCAGTGGGCAATCGTTTTAAAAGAGGTTGGAGAGCCTATTGGTTCTATCAGTGTTGTAGATAAAAATGAAAATCTTGATATTGTTCATATAGGATACTGTATAGGCAGCAAATGGTGGCATAAAGGAATTACAACAGAGGCATTTAAAGCGATTATTCCTTTTTTCTTTAAAGAGGTGGGTGTA